>CALBQZ010000143.1 GCA_937899735.1 uncultured Clostridia bacterium
TTGTTCAGGAAACAAGAAGATTTGATGATGTAAGTGGTAAGACATTTGCAATGAGGAATAAGGAAACTGAAGCAGATTATCGTTATTTCCCTGATGCAAACCTTATGCCTATCATCATTGATGATGCTTGGCTTGAAGAAATCAAAGCAAATAAGCCTGTTGCCGTTGATGAAAAGGCTGAACAGTATCGTGAAGCAGGAATTTCTGAAAAAGAAATTGATATGCTTATTTCAAACCATAAGATTGCAAAAATGCACGAAGATATCGTTGCTATGGGATGTAATTCAAAGGATACAGCAGCATGGATTCTTACAGACTGTGCAGGTATCCTTCGTAAAGACGGTAAGACACTTAATGACCTTACAATGACAGCAGAAACTCTTGCTACAATCATCAAGATGGTTGATAGTGGTGAAATCAACAGAAATGCAGGTAAGAAGGTTCTTATCGCAGTTGTTGAAGAAAATGTTGACCCGGTTGAATATGTTAAGGCTCAGGGTCTTGACAAGAAATTTGACTCATCTGCTATTGATAGCGTAATTGATAAGGTTATCGCTGATAATCCAAAGGCAGTTGAAGATTTCAAGGGTGGTAAAGTTAAGGCTTTACAGGCACTCTTTGGCGCTTGTATGAAGGAACTTCGTGGCGCAGGTGACCCATCTGTAATCAAAGAGCTTCTTGAAAAGAAAATGAATGGATAAATAAAAAAGTGGGAGTTTAAAACTCCCACTTTTCGTTTATAATTCTGTTAAATTCTTCATCAGTAATGTGCATTACTGAGCCGTGTCTTGGTCTTAATTGGTCAAGACTTATTTTATCTTCAGGTACAGCAGTAAAATGAATTAAATCGGTGGTTTCTTGCATAAAGTAACCACCTTTTTTAAATTGGTCTGCAATAAGCACATGTTTGTCAGTACCTAAAATTTTGTATGTACAATGTCCCTCAAGAGCAGTATCAGCAACAGAAATTCTGTTGTTTTCAGGCTCCGTATAAGGTCCGTTAATGTTATCTGAAACAAGATAGCATATTCCGTCTTTTTCTTCGTCGGCAACATACAAATAAAATTTGCCATCCTTTTCGATTATGTCTCCGTCAATGGCAGCCATACCACTTTTTGGGTTGTGTAAAATCCTTGGATTTGTTGTAAGTGTCACAAAGTCCTTTGTGTAAGCATACCACGGAATAGTGTGCCAACCCTCGTCAGCATTGTTGTTACTCCAATAAATCATATATTCCTGACGTTTCTTATCAAAAACAACTTGTGGAGCCCACACACGGTTTGCAGATTTTGTTTCAGGAAACTGAGAAAAATCAATTATTCTTTCATTCTCCCAATTAACTAAATCTTTGCTATCCCACACAACCATTGAGTTGTTGTTTGCCCAACCGTCAGCACTTTTCATATCCGTAGCAATAATGTGGAAAACACCATCTTCACCACGAAAAATATAAGGGTCACGACAGCATTTCTTACCAAGTTTTTGTTTGATTATTGGTTCATTATTATTAAGGGCTGTGAAATGATATCCGTCTTCAGAAACTGCAAAATGTATAGTTTCTTCGTGCGGTTCATTTCCTACAAAATAACAGAATAAGTATTTAGTGAGTTCCATAATTTTACTTATCAAATTCCTTTGCAACATCTTTAAGGAGTTTTCTTATCTCAAGGTGTTGTGGACAAGCTTTTTCACATAAACCACATTCAATACAGTCGGACGCCTTGCCTTTTCCTGCTGTGTGAACATCCTCGTAGTAATATTTAGCATTCCAGTCTTTGAACTGCTTTCTGTCATTCATACAAGCAAAAATTTCAGGAATAGGAATATTTTTAGGACATCCGTCAACACAGTAACGACAAGCAGTGCAAGGGATTAAGTGTTGTGCGTTCATAATCTGACAAACCTTGTTTACTGCATCATATTCTTCTTGACTGAAAGGCACGAAATCTTTCATAAAGCTGATATTGTCATTCATCTGTGCCATATCACTCATACCTGAAAGCACCATGAAAATGCCCTCAAAACTTGCTGTGAAACGAATAGCATAGGAAGCAGGTGAACCACCATGAAGTTCCTCTAACACCTTTTTAGCCTCATCAGGGAGCTTTACAAGGCTACCACCTTTAACAGGCTCCATAACAATAATGGGCTTGTCGTGTTTGCGACAAACTTCGTAGCATTTCCTACCCTCAACAGACTCGTCATTGTAGTCAAGATAGTTAAACTGAATCTGTACAAATTCGATTTCAGGATACTCTGTAAGGATTTTGTCAAGCACATCTGCCTTGTCGTGGAAGGAAAGTCCTACGTGTCGTATTTTTCCCTCTTTTTTAAGCTCAAATGCTGTTTCATATGCTCTGCACTTCTTGTATTTTTCAAAGTTTGTGGCATTCTGCGCATGCATTAAGTAGAAGTCAAAATATTCAACACCACAGTTTTTTAACTGCTTTTCAAAAAGTGGTCGAATCTGACTCTCTTTTTTGAAAAAACCTTCTGACAACTTGTCTGCAAGAATATAACTCTCTCTTGGATGGCGGGAGGTAAGGCACTTTTTGAGCGTAGCCTCATTTCTCATTTCCATATAACCGTGAGCAGTATCGAAATAATTAAAACCTGCATCAAGGAAAGTGTCAACCATTTGTTTTGACTGTTCAATGTCAATAAGTGGACCTTTGCGAGGAAGTCGCATACATCCGAAACCAAAATTCTTTTTTACTTCTGGAAAATAGTTATTCATAAGTAACTCCTTATTTTTTAGTACCTGTTACCTGATACATTTTATCATTTGAAATCATAATATCAACATCAAAATATGGTTTGAGCATTTCTGCTAATTCTTCACATTCAGGAAGAATATTTGAAACCTTACCTGCCGATTTCATATGAATTTCATCAAGCTCTTTTTTGCTCATTCCGTGAGCAATAGTGATTTTTCCACCTGATTTTAATGCTTTTGACAGATTTTCTATAACTTTTTCAGGCTCAGGGAAATGAGGAAAAGCATTGTAAATCATAATTACATCAAATTGATGTGGGAATGTAAGATTTTCAGCATCACCACAGATTACATCTGCTTGTGGAAATTTGCTTTTTGCAATTTTCACCATTTCAGGGGAAAGGTCAACTGCTGTGATACTCTTAACTTTTCTTTCGAGATAATAGGGGAATAGTACACCTGTACCACAGGCAACATCAAGAACATCGATATTCTCTTTGATTCCACCATTATCTAAAATACTGTTTAGTATTTCTTTTTCAGCAATTGGCTCATTGTCCCAACTTGATGCAAAAATATTGAAAAAATCTCTTATAGTTTCTTTATCCATTTTATTTCTCAATAGCAGCAATTTTTGTATTTACGGCTCTAATTCTGTCATAGATTTCTTCGTCAAATTTCTTTTCTCTGTCGTATGTGTAAAGACCATTTTGCTCTTGCTCAATATCATAAAGCTGAGTATAGCAGAAACCGAACATCTTATGATTTTCAACGATTACATCAGTAAGTCCTACATATCTGTCTGCAAACTCTTCAGGAGTCTTTACATCCTTACCGTAACCCCATGACTTGATTGATTCGTCACTAACCCATTTGATTCCACCATATTCACTGATGAATACTGGCTCACCTCTATAAGTTTGACGACCTGGGTTGTCAACTAAAACATGCTCGTAGAGATAATTCTCCGTCATGAATCGGTCATAGTTTTTCTTGAAGAAATCAACATCATAGCTGTAATCGTGCAAGTCGTAAATATCAGTTTTAACATGGTAATTACCACTTGTGTCGATACAAGGACGAGTTGAGTCAACAGCCTTTGTATAGTCATAAACAGTTGCAAGAAGTGGGTCATATTGCTTTCTCTTTTTGTAGTCCCAGGTTTCGTTGAATGGACACCAACCAATAAGGGCAGGGTGGTTGAAGTCACGTTCAACTGCTTCTTTCCATTCATTTAAGAATACATCAACACTCATTGGATTTGAATAGTCAAGACCCCAGTTAGCATATTCACCCCATACAAGGTAACCTAACTGGTCAGCATAATAAAGGAATTTAGGGTCAAAAACCTTTTGATGAAGTCTTGCACCATTAAAGCCTAAATCCATTGAAAGAGTGATATCTTTTATTAAATCTTCATCACCTGGTGCTGTGTAAACGCCCCTTTTATAGAATCCCTGGTCAAGGACTAAACGCTGGAATATACTCTTTTCATTGATTAAGAATTTATATCCGTCAAGTCTTACATTTCTCAAACCAAAATATGAGTGAACTTTATCCTCACCGTATGTAATCTCAAGGTCATAAAGACGGCCATTGCCTACTTCCCAAAGGTGAGTTTCATCTAACTTAATCTGTAAAACTTCGTTTCCACAAGCATTCTGAATTTCTGTCTTGCCAACACTCTTACCATCATAGAATGCTTCACAAGTAAGGTTTTCTTTACCTTTAAGCATAAAATTGATTGTTATAAGACCATTTTTGTGGTCAGGATAAATCTTGAAATTATCCACATAATTCTGTGGTATATATTTAATATATACGCTCTGCCAGATACCTGTTGTTCTTGTGTAGTCACAACCATGACTCTTTTTCCATTCACTTTGCTTACCGCGGATAACAAATGGGTCTTTAACATTGTCTTCACAAAGCACAAAAACCTCGTTTTCACCATCAACACAAAGGTCAGTAATATCAAATCTGAATGATGTGTAACCACCCTTGTGACGACCTGCACATTTGCCATTAACAAGCACAGTTGTAAGGTGGTCGGCAGCACCAAAGCACAAGAATACTCTATTTCCGTCTTTCTTGATATTTACATTTCTTCTGTACCAAACCATATTGATAAAATCTTTGTACTGAATGCCTGAAAGTTCACTTTCTACACAGAAAGGTACATTGATTTTATGCGTATAATTATTATAGTTTTTTATTTCAACTGCTCTTTTTTCATCAGTTGAAAATTTGAATCCCACTTTTGCTTTTTGGAGGCCGAAATCCCATTGCCCATCGAGACTTTGAAAATTATCTCTTGCGAACTGTGGATTTGGGTGTTTAGCCATTTTAATATTCATAAGGTTTCACCATCACTTTAAAGCAAGTTATGTGTTCATAATATAGAAAAAAGTGTTGTTTGTCAATTGGTTTTTATGTTATAATACGAAAGGTGATAATTATGTCAAATAAATATAATTGGGCAGTTTTAGGTTGTGGAAATATCGCAAACGATTTTGCCCGAGAAATGAACAAAATGGGTGGCAGAGTCTATTCCGTTGCCAACCGTACTTATGAAAAGGCAGTGGCTTTTGCTGAAAAATATAATATCGAAAAAGTCTATGGAAGCATCGATGAGGTTTTTACTGATGAGAAAGTTGATATAGTGTACATAGCAACACCTCATAACAAGCATATTGAATATATTCTTAAGGCAATAGAAAATGGTAAGCATGTACTTTGTGAAAAAGCGATTACCCTTAATAGTGATGAATTGAATAGAGCAGTGGTACTTGCAAATGAAAACAATCTTATCTTAGCCGAGGCTATGACAATTTATAATATGCCACTTTATACTGAACTTGAAAAAATTATAAATTCAGGAAAGCTGGGAGAATTTCGTCTTGCACAAGTGAACTTCGGCAGTTTTAAAGAATACGATATGACAAATCGATTCTTTAATATGGACTTAGCAGGGGGAGCATTGCTTGATATTGGTGTTTATGCACTTTCCCTTGTGAGAATGTTTATGAATACTAAAAATGCTACAATCAATTCCCAAGTTAAATTTGCACCTACCGGAGCAGATGAGCAGTCAAGCATCATTATTGAAAATGAAAAAGAGCAGATGGCAAGTGTGACGCTTTCTCTTCACGCCAAACAACCAAAAAGAGCAACGATTTGTTATGATAATGCCTATATCGAAATTTTTGAATATCCAAGAGCTGACAAAGCGGTAATTACATATACAGTCGATAATCATACGGAAGGAATCATCTTAGGTAAGCTGGAAGATGCAATGTGCTATGAAATCGAAAATATGGAGAATGCAATTTTAAATGGCAAAAACACAATGCGACTTGATTACACAGTTGATGTGATGAATGTTATGACAAAGCTTCGAAAAGACTGGAATATGAAATACCCTGAAGAAATGTAAAAAATAAAAGGATGCGATTGCATCCTTTTTTCACTTAATTATTACACCCAATGCTTCACCGAAGATACCACCATTTTTTATGAATTCAATAGTGCTCTTCTGTAAGGAAGAATTCTGTGGAAGCTCGTCAATATGTCCGTAATTTCCTGTTTCTTTTCTATTTTTTATAAGTTCAGCATTTTTAAATTTCTGTCCGTAAAGCCAGAGATATGCTGATTCAGGGTCTTCGTTTTCCTGAATAATATCGTAGAGACTTGCAAATTTTAAAATATTACTTCCTTCAGGCATAAAGTTCTTGTTTCCCGGATACAAAAGCCAACTGTGGCAAGCATACTTGTTGTTTGGAAATTCAGGGAAATATGTTGCAAAGAATTCTTTTGCCATATCAAGGGATTTAACACATTCGTCATAGTCAAGTTTTGCACCACGAGGAATGTGCATATTTAAGAATTTGTCACCAAACTTAATTTCCACACCATTTTTATTATATGGAGTTTTAAAATACCATATGAGCTTTTGATATTGGAGTCTGCCAACCTTGAAAATGTTAAGATTCATGTGATGCATAAGCCAGTGAAGTTCAAAAACACCATCTTCATCAGTTCTCGCTCTGTGGTCATCAATCCAGATTTTAATGTCAGTCATTGTGTCCCAGAAAATTTCTTCAGGAATATTCTTTTCCTTATATCTGTCCCAGACAGTAGGCAAGAAAGCATAAATAAGGCTGAGCTTCATCATAGGTCTTTGCTTGAGAGTCACTTCCCAACGATTTTTGTCGCAGAATAAAAGGAAAAATTTTACTTTTGCCTCATGACGACCAATATAATACTCAATTTTATTTGCAAGTCTTTCACTTGGATAAATTTTCAAAAAAATCTCTCTTGAACGGTTAAAATCAATCATTTTAATTCTCCCTCAATATTGTTGTTCCTATTCTAACATATAATTTTGAAAAATTAAACAGTAATTTTATAAAAATAATCGGCAATAATACTATTGCGAGGTGATAATGATGAATAACAATAACAACAATAACAAAAATCAGCAGAACAACAATAATAACAAGAATCAGCAGAACAATAACAACAATAACAACAAAAAGTCTTCAACAAACAATCAGTGGTCAAACCAGAAAAACGGCCCTGATATGAAGAACGAGAACAAGCAGGGAAACAGATAACAAAAAACCGAGAGTTCAGAAGAGCTCTCGGTAATTTTTTATTTATAATCTTTTCCGATAAGGTATCTCCATGCTGCAACATATTTTGCTGCTGCTGTTGGCTTTTTGCTCTTTACGTATAAGAAGTGCTCGGAGTCAATAAACATAAGAGACTGTACGGAAACATTGAGAACAAGTTTGAGCTTGTCAACCGGCATAACAATCGTCTGTTTTGGATTAAGATAAAGTTCGAATCTATCCTTATAAAGACGCATAGTAGCGTTATCAGAGAGCTCAACTCTTTTTCTCTTAATCATTGTGTAAACAATCTGGTCTTTTTCTTCAAAAATCAAACTGTTTTCAGGTGTGCTAAGCACCTTTTGTTTCCATACAGGTTTCTGCCATTTGTCCCAATCAAGAATATTGTCAAACACTAAATCCTTTTTGGATGGGTGGAAGAAACCATCTCTGCCGAATTCTACCTCATAACCACAATCGCAGGTGAGATAATTGCCCTTTGAATGCATTGTACCAACCTGTTCACAATGCGGACAGATGTATAAAACACGCTCGACATGTTCTGCAAGATTTTTACCTTTGTAAATTCTTGGCTTTTTACGTTGCTCTTCATAGGCATTTACATAAATATCTCTCTTGATAATTTCGTTGACTTCTTCACCGGTCATACGGCTTAATTCTTCTGCAGAATATTCACCCATAACTCTGCCACGGATAGGACCACGACGAAGACCTGTGCCCCATCTTGGAGTGTGAAAGAAACCACCCTTGATGCGATAGGTGATAAGAGAAACACCAAGATTTTTAACAAAGTCGCCTGTTCTTGGAGAGAAGAAACCTGTTTCACCATTTGGTGTGATTGTGCCTTCAACAAAAATACCGGTAGGTACTCCTTCGTCAGCAGCTGCTTTCATATCGTTAAAAAGAACTGATGCAGGATTATCTCTGTCCTTGATTATCCAACCAGAAACATCCTTGAAAAAGAATTTTGCCCAAGGATTAAGAATTGTGTGGTCACCAGCAACAAATCTGATATATTTTTTCAATGAGCACATAATGTAAATAGGGTCAAGACCATCGGAGTGGTTACCGATTACGATGAAATTTTTGCTCTTTGGCTTGTATCTTTTAACCTTTGCACGAACAACAATTAATACAATCCAGAAGAAAAGGACTCTGATAGTGTTCATACAGAATTTATTCATAAGAGTTTTTGCTTTCAAAAAGCGTCACATCCTGACATTTAAAAATACATAAATATTTTAAATGAAAATAGTTTCCGTGTCAACCAAAACAGATATAACAACAAAATAAAAGACATTATACTTATATATTGTTGCAAAAAAATATATTTTAATGTAATATAATTAGGGTGATAATGAGTGGGTAGATATTATTCATTAAATGAATATTTAAACAATCAATTCGGTGGAAAAGTATATAAACTTGCCCTGGATATAGGTTGTACTTGCCCAAACCGTGATGGTACACTTGGTACTCGTGGTTGCATTTTCTGTCACAATGGCTCAGCTGATTTTGCCGAAACAGGGACTGATGTAAATGAGCAGATTGAAAAAGCAAAAAGCAGAGTTAAAAATAAAATAAAAACAGAAAAGTATATAGCGTATTTTCAAAGCTTTACTAACACATATGGTGATGTGAAAAAACTTGAGAAAATTTTTACAACTGCAATAACTCGTGATGATATTGTCGCAATTTCAGTAGGTACAAGACCGGATTGTCTGCCTAAGGATATTCTTGATATGCTTGGAAGACTTAATAAAATCAAACCTGTGTGGGTTGAATTGGGATTGCAGACATCAAATAAAGAGAGTGCAGATTATATCCGCAGATGCTATAAAAATGATGTTTATGAAAAAGCTGTCAAAGACCTTAAAAACAGAGGCATTGTTGTAGTAACACACATTATTATCGGATTGCCGGACGAAACAAAGGAAGATGTTTTAAATACTGTTGATTTTTCAATAAGATGTGGTACAGATGGGTTAAAACTTCAGCTTCTACATATATTGAAAGATACTGATTTATATGAGGATTATAAAAAAGGCATTGTAAAGCCTTTGAGTATGGATGAATATATGGATATTCTTTTTGCTTGTATTGAAAGGATACCAGAAAATATTGTGATTCATCGAATAACAGGTGACGCACCAAAGAAATACCTTGTTGCACCACAATGGAGTGCTGATAAGAAAAAAGTGCTTAACACAATAAATAAAGAAATGGGAAAAAGAGATATAATTCAAGGGAAGTGTAGTATATGAGTTGGGAATTTTCATTGCCCGTTAAAATTTATTTTGGTACAGATAAAATTCAGGAATTACCAAAAATCATAAATGAATATGGATACAAAAGGGGAGTCCTTGTCTGTTCAAATACACTTAAGAAGAATGGTGTTGCAGACAAAATTATCAAGAATTGTAATGGAGTCATTGTTGATACTTTTTCTGATATAAGACCTAATCCCACAACTGATAATGTAAATGACTGCGTAAAAGTTCTTCGTGAGAATAATGCAGATTTTGCAGTTGCACTTGGTGGTGGCTCACCAATGGATTGTTGTAAAGCCGCTTGTGCTATTGCAAAAGGTGATGACATTATTGAAAGTTATCACACAGGTGGAAAACCAATCAATAAGAATGAAGTTATCCCTATGATTGCTGTTGCTACAACAAGTGGTACAGGCAGTGAAATCACAAATATTTCAGTTCTCACTGATTTGAGAAAAAATGTGAAATCAACAATGAATGACCCTCTCATGTATCCAAAAGCAGCTATTGTTGACCCAAGACTTACTTTGAGTGTACCACCAAAGGTTACTGCTTCCACGGGTCTTGATGTGTTGAGTCATGCTCTTGAAAGCGTATGGAGTGTTCTTCATCAGCCTATCTGTGAAAGCTGTTCAGTTCATGCAACAAAACTTGTGTTTGAGTGGTTGTATAAAGCGTATTGTGAACCTGATAATCTTGAAGCACGTGAAAAGATGGCAGAGGCATCTATTGTAGCTGGTGTAGCATTCTCAAATCCAAGAACAGCGGGTAGTCACGCTTGTTCATTCCCCCTTACAAACCTTTATGGTGTTCCGCATGGTGAGGCTTGTGCAATGTCACTTGACTTCTTCACAAGATATAACGCAGAGGCAGAAAATGGCAGACTTAATAAATTTGCACAGAATTGTGGCTTTAAAGATGCTTATGAAATGGCAGATGCAATTGCTGGACTTAAAAATAAAATGGGAATGGCTTGCACTTTGTCAGAAATTGGTGTAAAATCTAATGAAGAAATTAAAAAACTTACAGAGATGAGTATGACTCCGCTTATGGAACGAAATATGATTCCACTTTCATACGATGACATTAAAAAAATGTATCTCTCAATGATGTGAGGTGATGATAAAATGATTATTCTTTTTGTTGTTTTGGCAATCGTTTTGTGTTTGTTTTTTGTTCTTGTAATCAATACAGTAGTTGCCACTAAAAAAGCAAGAAAACTCACAGAATTTAAGCCGTTTTATAATGAGAAAGAAATTGAATACTATGTAACTCGTCTTGGGAAAATGATTCAGTGCAAAACTGTTTCGGTTAAAGATTGTTATGACGATACCGAATTCGCAAAACTTCGTGATGTAATGACCGAACTTTTCCCAACAGTACATAAAGTTGCTGAAAAAATGACCTTTTCTGATGACTGCTGGATTTATAAAATCAAGGGTAAAGATGAGAGTAGAAATATAATTTTAATGAGCCATCACGACGTTGTAGCGGCAACTGGCGATTGGCTTCATCCTGGCTTTTGTGGTGAGATTTTTGACGATTGCCTATGGGGCAGGGGAACTGTTGACACTAAAACGCCACTTTTCGCAGAGTTTCAGGCTCTTGAAGAATTATTGAGCGAAGGATTTATTCCTGAATGTAACGTTTATATCGGCTCTTCTCATAATGAAGAAATCGGCGGCGACGGAATCCCCGAGGCACTTAAATATTTCAAAGAAAATAATATATAGAAATAATAAATATCAATAAAACAATATAATCAATCACTAAATCACCATTTAATTATATTCTAATAATAATGCAATAATGAAAGCTTATGGATTTGATGAGTTACCGGTTGAAGAAAATATTGCTAAATATACAACTCCACTCGGAGAAAAAATTGCTGATTTGTATGGTTGGAATTATGAATATTTTGACCCTTGCCGCGATAATGACTATTCTGATTTGCTTTCTTTTGATGATAACGCCGAGCGTCTTACGTGTATGTATTACAACCCCGACAGTAATACCGGCGGTCAGTATGTAGTTACACACGTTTATTACGATGAAATTAGACGAATGGCACAAGAAAGAATACATCCGGAAAAACTTCTTGATGAAATCATTGAATTTGAAAGATGTGAACTTGTAGATAGGAATTCAAAGCTTTTTTATGAAACCAACAAAGAGTTTCAAAAAGTGTCGGATGAAAATGTGGTTACTATAACAAACAAATGTAATCCGAAAGATGCAGATGTGCGTGAATCTCGTGACAATGCGCTTAAAAGTGTATTTAAACACGTTGGAATTGATTACAAAGAGTATGTCAATTCTTTTCATAAAAGAGAAAAGGCAGAAGAACAAGGAAGGTAATAATAGGCTTTAAGCCAAAGCCTTAAATTTAAAATAATTCGCTTGAAAGGAGCAATTTAAAATGGCAAAGAAAATAATGGGCTACATCAAATTACAGATCGAAGCCGGCAAAGCTACACCTCAGCCCCCTATCGGTCCTGCATTGGGTCAGTACGGTGTTAGCATTCCCAACTTTACTAAGGAATTTAACGAAAGAACAAAGAACCAGATGGGTTATATCATCC
>CALBQZ010000144.1 GCA_937899735.1 uncultured Clostridia bacterium
ATTTTGCATTGCCAACTTCTCCCACACCGTCAGCGTCGTCAAGTTTACCTACATTATGTGGATTTGTAAAATGTTCCATTACTTTTTCTGAATATTCCATTATGCTAAACCTCTTTCTTTTTGTATTTTTTCCCAAAGTGGTGACATATCGCGAAGACGGTCAATAATTGGGGGTAATTTTTCTAAAATATATTCCATTTCTTCAGGTGTGTTGTCTTCACATAAGCTGAGTCTTAATGACCCGTGTGCAACTTCGTGAGGAAGACCTATTGACAAAAGCACGTGACTTGGGTCAAGTGAACCTGATGTACAAGCAGAGCCTGATGATGCGCTGATTCCCATTAAGTCAAGATAGAGAAGAAGTGATTCACCTTCAACACCTTCAAAACAAGCGCTGACATTACCAGGGAGTCTGTGCTCACGGTCACCGTTGATACGGCTTAAATCGATTTTGAGAATACCTTCAATAAGTTGTTCTCTCATTGCAATAAGTTTCTTTGTGTTTTCTTCCATATGGTCGCAAGCATCTTTAAGTGCTGTTGCCATACCTACGATTGATGGCACATTTTCAGTGCCGGCACGGCGATTTCTTTCTTGTGCGCCACCTTCAATAAGGTTTGGAAGTCTTATACCCTTTTTGCAGTAAAGCCCGCCAACACCTTTTGGTCCGTGGAATTTATGTCCTGAGAAAGACATCATATCAATATTATCAGCTTTTACATCAACAGGAATATGACCAACTGCTTGAACAGCGTCTGTGTGGAACAAAACGCCCTTTTCACGACAAACAGCACCGATTTCACGAATTGGCTGAACTGTGCCGATTTCGTTATTCGCATACATAATTGTTACGAGTGCAGTATCATCTTTGATTGCATTCTTAACATCTTCAACCTTTACAAGTCCGTTTTCGTAAACATCAAGTAAAGTGATTTCAAAGCCCTCTTTTTCGAGTGCGTTAAGAGTGTGCAACACTGCGTGATGCTCAAACTTTGAACTGATAATATGTTTCTTACCCTTTTTAGACATAAGGTAAGCTGCACCTTTAATTGCCCAGTTGTCGCTTTCGCTACCACCTGATGAAAAATAAACATCATTAGGGTCAGCGTTGATACACTCAGCAATGGTATTACGAGCATCTCTTACAGCATGGAAAGCATCCTGTCCGACTGAGTGTAAACTTGATGGGTTTCCATATATTTCTTCAAAACACGGCATCATTGCATTAAGAGCCGTTTTTGATATTTTTGTTGTTGCAGCATTATCTGCGTAAACTTTCATATATACATCTCTTTTCTATTTCATAGTAATTTACTGTGAATTCATTTATATGATACTACATACTGTAATATTTTGTCAATTATGACAATGTACAAATAGCATTATTCTGCAAAGAATTTTTCAGCAATTCTTACAGTTGTCATTGCATCCTTTGCATAGAAGTCTGCACCTATCATTTCTGCATATTCAGGTGTTAAAACTGCACCACCAACCATAACTGCAATACTCTTGTCTTTTTCGCGAAGCAGTCTGATTGTCTTTTCCATTGATGGAACAGTTGTTGTCATCAAAGCAGATAGTCCGACGAATTTAACATTCTCGAGAAGAGCAGTTTCTACGATTGTTTCAGGTTTTACGTCCTTACCAAGGTCGATAACTTCATAGCCATAATTTTCAAGCAATACATTAACGATATTTTTACCGATATCGTGAATATCACCCTCGACGGTTGCCATAATTATCTTGCCCTTTTTTTCGCCCTGTAAGCCACTTTTCTCCATTTCATTTTTGAGAACATCAAAGCTTACACCTGCTGTTTCTGCACTCATCAAAAGTCCCGGCAAGAAAATTTTATTGTTCTCAAACCCCTCACCTACTTCATTAAGTGCGGGAATCAAGATATTATCGATAATTTCAAATGGAGATTTTGACTTTAATTCTTTTTCAGTTTCCTGCTTTGCTCTTTCTTTAAGTCCCTTGATAACGGCTGTTTTCAAGTCAACGACATCAGTTTTTACTTCTGCCTTAACATCCGTTGCATTTGCGATATATTCCTCAAAGTTTTCGTCAAGAGCATTCAAAGCGTTGAATGAATAATAGGTATTCATCATCATTTCACTTTTTGGATTTATGATGCCCGAACTGAGTCCTTTCTGCAAGGCAAGTCCAAAGAATGTTGAGTTAATAAGTTCTCTGTTTGGAAGTCCGAAAGAGACATTGGAGACACCGAGAATTGTTTTAACACCTAAGTCCTTTGTAAGCTTTTCAACACATTGGAGAGTGATTTTTGCACTGTCTTTATTTGTGCTGATTGTCATACAAAGCGGGTCAAAAACAAGGTCTTTTTTCTCTATTCCAAACTCTTTTGCTCTATCTATAATTTTCCCTGCTATGGCGATTCTGCCATCTACAGTTTCAGGAATTCCGTTCTCATCAAGAGTTAAGCAAACCACCACACCACCGTATTTTTTCACAAGTGGGAAAACGGAATTCATTGATTCTTCCTTGCCATTAACGGAGTTTACCATTGCCTTACCATTATAAAGACGAAGTGATTTTTCCATTACGTGTGGGTCGGATGTATCAATCTGCAATGGAGTATTGAGAATGCTTTGAAGTCCCATAACAGCATTTGTCATCATTTCACATTCGTCAATTTCGGGAAGTCCCACATTTACATCAAGGACATCTGCACCTAAATCGACCTGACTTACACCCTCACGGAAGATATAGTCCATATCATTGTTACGGAGGGCCTCTTTAAGAAGTTTTTTACCTGTTGGATTAATTCTTTCACCAACGATAATTGGCTTATTCTCAAAAAAAACGGACTTTGAATAGGAAGAAACTGCAGTATAATTTTTCTTTTCTATCTTCTTGACTTCTCTGCCCTTGCAAAGGTCAATCATAGCCTTTATATGCACTGGATTTGTGCCACAACATCCACCCAAAGCACAAGCACCATTCTCAAGAATTTTCAGTTGTTTTTCTGCGAATTCTTCAGGAGTCACATTGTAAACAGTTTCACCATTTACTGAAACCGGAAGCCCTGCATTAGGCTGAATAAATATTGGTGTGCTTGAATATTGGGTCATTTCTTTTAACAATTCAAGCATCTGGTCAGGGCCAAGTCCACAGTTAAGAGCGATTCCGTCCACACCCAAGGCTTCAAGTGTAACAACTGCAGTTTTAATGTCAGCACCTGTTAAGAGTGTGCCTTTTTTATCGAAAATCATTGAAACAAATATTGGAAGAACGGTGTTTTCCTTGGCAGCCAAAACTGCAGATTTAATTTCGTACAAATCACCCATTGTTTCAATAAGTACAAGGTCGGCACCTGCCTTTTCACCTGCAATTATCTGCTCTTTGAAAAGATTGTAGGCATCTTCAAAGGGTAAGTCACCATAAGGTGCTAAAAGTTTACCTAAAGGACCTACATCAAGGGCAGTATAAGCTTTTCTGCCACTTTCAGATATTGCATCTTTTACGATATTTACAGCGTTTATGATGATTTCTTCAACATTCTGAAATTTAAGAGAATTCGCACCGAAGGTGTTGGTTGTAATTATATCGCAACCTGCATCCAAATATGATTTATGGACTTTTTTCACTATTTCAGGTGAATGGATGTTGAGAAGTTCAGGTAACTCACCTTTTTTGAGTCCGTTTTTCTGCAACTCTGTGCCCATTCCACCGTCAAAGAAAAGTAATTCTTTACCGAATCTTTCTAACAACATCCGCAATTCCCCTTTTCTTTCTGTTTGTCAACAAGGTATTGGAGAGTTATGGAGTCAACGACTTCATTTACTGCATTAAGGACACATTGCCAGATTTCAAGGGTTACACAGTCCATACAGTTTTCACAGGTATTTTCGTCAGTTGCAAGACAAGCAACAGGAGCCAGACTACCCTCTGTCACACGGAGAATTTCACCCACTGTATATTCCACCGGTTCACGAGTCAATCGATAACCACCCTGCGCGCCACGGATACTTTCAACAAGGTTTTCTTTTGCCAGAAGCTTTATAATCTGTTCAAGGTATTTTTCGCTGATACCCTGACGCTGTGACACTGTTTTTATTGAGATATATCCGTCGTCTTTATGGATTGCCAAGTCGGTCATAAGGCGGAGTGCATATCTGCCTTTTGTTGAGATTTTCATTGTATCTACACCCTTTTGGAGTAATATTATCTGTTGTATATATAATATAATACAAAATTAGTAGGAATTCAAGAGTTAATTCATATAAATTTGGTGGGAATTAAAGAATTTATAAAAAAACGTGGTCAAAGACCACGCCATATATGAATTATTTATTCTTTTCTTTTTCAGCAATATCATTTGTATTGATTGATTTGCCGTAAACCCAGAATCTGCAAACAAGGAATTCTGATACCATATTACAAGCCATCGTTACTGCAAGAACGATATATTCGTTTACGCCATTATTCTGTGCCATATTTCCGAGATATGTTGATACAGGTGTGAAAATAAGGTAGAAAATTGCTACCTTAAGCATTGCAATGGGCACATTTGTGGCTGACTTAAATGTGTAACGACGATTAACGGTAAAATTATAAAGCACAGAAAGAACAAGTGCTGTGAGATAACTACCCCAATATTCAAGGTGTGCAACCTCATTTAAGAGTGTGAATGTAACTGTCTGAATAATACCTGCACCCATTGAGAATGCTACGAATTTTGCAACCTGAATTGCAGTTTCTTTTGGAGTAAGTTTTGCTTTTCCCTTATTGTCTGCCACATTAAAATCCCCTTTATTTTCCTTATATTTTAATTATAGCACACAGTTTGATTTTTGCAAGAAAAAAACTCTTACCGTCATCGTAAGAGCCCTTCTTTATTATATTAAGTTTAAAAGTTCATCAACAACTTCTTTTGCAACCGCCAATTTATATTCAAAACGAGTAGGTTGTGGTGAAAGTTCAATGAAAAATGGTATTGTTTTTTCTTTTAGGCTGAATGCAAACCACACCTGACCGGGCACGGAGGTACTTGCATTTTCAGGGTCAACATTGCCCATTGTTCCGGTTACACCTACACCGATATTCGCATTATATGCTTTGCGACAAGTTTCAGCCATAGCACAAGCAGTTTCCTTTGAATAAACCGAATACTTTTCAATGATTTCTTCGGGTACCCCCTGCATGATTTTCGCCTCATTACAATATGTGACAAAAGCACCTTTAAGCACTGCAGATGCACCTTCGGTATCTGTTATAAAGGATGCTAACTGACCCGATGTACAACTTTCCATTGTTGTAATTGTCATATTTTTTTCAATTAACAGCTTGGTAAGTTTTTCATAATTCTTTCTTATTTCCTGCTCATTATACATTCTAACTATCTCCTATTTAGGTTAATTCATTATATAATATAACAAATTTATAATTCATTATCACTCGATAATTTTACCATTTATTTGAACATAAAACAAGAGGACACCTTTTAATGATGTCCTCTAAAATTTTAATCAAGTGGTTTCATTGTTGGGAAAAGTTTCTCCATCAATTCACATCTATTCATATTCATTCAAATCCTTTATTTTGCTTATTTTCGCGAACTTCATATCCATTCATATTACATCAGGAAAAAAGCAAAAATGTTGTCAATCTGCTGTCCTCGCAGAGTTTTTGTTGTCAGGATTTACACCGAGAACCCTTCTCAAAAGATGTCCAACCTTGATAAGTTGTTAAATGACTCCTGCTTCTTTTGATCCGTAGCTTCAGCATAGATATCCATCGTTGTTTCAATATTACGATGTCCCATGATATCTTG
This sequence comes from uncultured Clostridia bacterium, assembly GCA_937899735.1. GTDB lineage: Bacteria > Bacillota > Clostridia > Oscillospirales > Acutalibacteraceae > Fimenecus. The sequence continues at coordinate 5,798 of CALBQZ010000144.1, forward strand.
GATCACTTTTAAGTTTGTTTCGTGCTCACAGAGTCGAGTACAAAAAGTGTGTCTTAGATGATGACAAGAAAAATCCGGAAGAATGACCGGCTCGCGCCGTTCTCTCTTTGCCTTTATAACCTCTTCTGAATTATGACTACAAATAATGCGTTTGATAGTTCGATTTACAGACTGCGGGGTTTGTACTCCGCCATAGCGATTGATGAATACAAATCCTTTCATACCATCAATCTCCGGATCGCAAGTTCCATTTTCGTTTTGTTCTTCCTGCACCATGTGAAATGCATCATAGACCACATCAAGCATTGGGATTGTACGAATACCTGCTTCGGTTTTAGGCTTCGAGATCTGCAAGGTTGACGTTCTGGAGTTCCCCACAGGATAATAAACAACACTGTGATTGATACTGATCTTACGGTTATCAAAATCAAGGTCATTCCACGTCAGGCCCAATACCTCACCAATTCGACCTCCGGTACCAAGCAACACTGCAAACAGAGGCCACCAGTGATAATACACCGGATGGTTTGCAACGTAATCCATAAAAGATCTCTGTTGTGCCATTGTAAGAGCGTGACGAATACCTCTTGCTTTGTCGCTATCCTTAGTAACTTCCTTCATCACACCATCAGACGGATTCTTCCTGATAACCTCGTCTCGAACCGCCAACTGAAAGGTTGGATGCAACAAAGTGTGAATACTGTCTAAGGTTCGAACTGCTAAGCCCCTCTCATTGATAAGATAATAATAAAACTGCAGAACATCGGAATATTTGATATCTGCAATTCTCTTTCTACCAACCTCTCCTTTTCGGAGTGCTCTTCCCCGGTCATCCTTGCGTGCTTTCGCCATGTCACTTCCTCCTTTATAAGAAAATAAAGAAGGATTCCATAGCACTCATTCTTTCTTGGATAAAAATTTCTCCAAGCTTTGCAGGGCAACATCTGTCTTTGACAGGTTATGCTCGGCAGCGTATTCAACGATTTTCTTGTACAGTTCCTCTGTCAGGCGAATTGTAATGGTCTTACGCTTTGCGCCTTCTTCCTTCGGTCGTCCAGTTCTCATTGTACAGCTACCTCC
>CALBQZ010000145.1 GCA_937899735.1 uncultured Clostridia bacterium
AGTACTCCTGAAGACGCTTGGGCAGTAATTATGGCAGGTAGCCGTGACCATTCAAGAACTCCTGTTTGTTGGGATGATAGTGAAAACGCAGGATTTACAACAGGTACACCTTGGATTCGTGTTAATGGTGACTATAAAGAATGTAATGTAAAGGCACAGCTTGAAGATAAGACAAGTCCTTTCAATTACTATAAAGCACTTATGGCACTCCGTAAGGAAAATAAGGCAACTCTTGTATATGGTGACTTCCAGCCACTCAAGACAAATGATAAGACATTCTGCCTTTACAGAGAAAGCAATGAAGGTAAGTTCTATATCGAAATGAATCTTACAGAAAATATTGTAACTCGTCCAAGGCCAGCAGAAGGTGAGTGCGTGCTTTCAAACTACCCTGCAACAGCAGATAAACTCCGTGCATACGAAGTAAATATTTATAAAGTTAAATAAACATATGGTAAAGGTGTAGTGGAAACTACACCTTTTGTCATAATTGACAATCTCTTGTAAAAATGTTGACTATTGTCAAAGTTTGTGATAAAATAACGCGAAATCACTTCGATATGACTATATTAGAGCCACACCTGAGGTGATTTTTTTGTGTAAAACATTTTACGGAGGATAAAAATTAATGAGTCAGACAAACGAAAATAAGAAAATCAAGCTTTTTCACAAACCACCCAAGGGTAAACTCCCAGCGCTTTGCCTAGTATTCTTATGGATTGCAATATGGAATTCAATGTTCCAGTTGCTTGAAATTACACACATTATGCCACACGAAGGTTTGAGATTAGTTAACTGGGCATTTTTTATGACAGTTGCTGTATTCTTCCTTCAGGAAGAGCTTACATACAAAGAACGCTTCTGGTACACTCTTTGTGGTGGTGCAGTTGGTCTTCTTCTTGCAGCATGTGTAGGTCTCGGCAAAGGTCTTTTAGTGAATCTTGGTTTGCCAGAGCTTGCTGCAACATGTATTCCACTTGTAACAATCATCGGCGTTCTTATTCTTACAAGACCATTTATCCCTATGTTCTTCAATGACGTTGGCTTTGTTTACCTTATTTGTTCATTCATAAACAAAAAGACAATGCTTGCAGACCTTCCAAGCCATCTTCTTTCACTTGTTTTAGGTTCAATTATTTTGAATCTCGGTGCAACTAGTATTATCTTGCTTTACAGAAAACACATGGCAAAGAAAAGAGCAAAACAGCAGTAATTAAATGGGCAAGGATTTTTTTCTTGCCCTTTTATTATAAAACTTTTTCATTCTCATATTGACATTTTAATTTTCATAATATATAATAATAAGGCTGTTAAAACAGTATGCTGGTGTGGCGAAATCGGCAGACGCAAGGGACTTAAAATCCCTCGGTAGCAATACCGTACCGGTTCAAGTCCGGTCACCAGCACCAAAAAACACTCGTTCTCTTGAACGAGTGTTTTTTTATCCATTGCGAAAGCAATGGCATATCATCAACGATAGCAACGCTATCGTTGTATCTCATCAGTCCGTTAGGACTGTATACCATCACGCTTTAGCGTGTATCAAAAATACTTTCGCAATGATGATATACAAAACTAAAGTTTTGATGATATGCAATTCCTTGCGGAATTGATGCAATAAGGGCGAAGCCCGTCATTCCCCGAAGGGATATACAATGCTCCGCATTGATTTTTACCGCTTTTATGCTATGCTTGCGATACAATAGGGACAAAATTGTTATGCGAGTAAATTTGTGTTATAAAAAACTGTAAATTCACGGCTTATTTTTGTATATTAGGGTTATTGGTTCTATCAAGTAAATAATCAATACTTACTTTATAATAATCAGCCAATTTAATCAAAACTTCCGCAGTTAATGATATAACACCGGTTTCGTACTGTGAGTAGGTGTTTTGTGATACGTTTAGATATTTCGCAATCTCTTTTTGTTTTATATCGTTATCCTCTCTTATTGCACGCAAATTTTTGAATTGCACTATAATCACCTCATGATTATTATGCAATATCTGTATTAAAGATATTGACATTTATCTGTAATACAGATATAATATAGTTGTCGAATTAAGACGAATATAATTTGAGGTGATATTTATGAAAAAAATGATGTTGATGGTTGTGTGTGTTTGTGTGATAATGACCTGCTTGTCTGCTTGTGGATGCGAACATGAATATACGTCTTCTGTTACAAAAGAGCCAACTTATGAAGCCCAAGGTGAAATGACATATGTTTGCGGCAAATGTGACGATACCTATACAGAGCCTATTGCAAAACTTGAAAAGCATATAGTTCCTACTTCTGTTTTAGACGATGCACTGTCTAATGCAAAGTATTATTCTTCGCCATTTTCAATTTCAGTTGGTAAATTGGTTAATTCAGCAATGGATAATTATAAGATAAAATATTTAACAGGAGAACAGGCAATTGCTGAAGGATATATTTCTGAAAGTGATGTAGATAGCTCAATAGATATAAATTATTTGTACTATGCAATTATATCTGGAGATTCTATGTTAAATCCTGATATTCCGTATATGACAGAGTATGAAGAAGAAGCAGTAAAGGCATGGATGGTTTTTGATGAAAATGATGAATTATTAAATTCAGGTGTTACTTTGTGTAGTAATCTGCAAACTTGTGCAATATTGTTAATGACTTCGAGTTATTAATTAAAATCTTCGGTTTTCAGGCACATTTTATTCGTGTCATTAAGTTCAAAACTCCCAAAAATAGAGAAATTGCATTTGTGGTTTCTCTATTTTTTTATATTTTGATATGTTACGGACTTGAACCCTTTATATCATCAAACAGCATAAGTAACAAAAAAATTTTTCTGGTTACCCATTAAACTGTCATTTTGATTATTGCGAATCTGTAACTCGAGTGCTAAAATATAGACGCTTAAATTATAAAAATTCGAGGCGAATTTTATGGAAACCTTACTTTGTTTGTCCATTGCACTTTTTGCCGGACTTATGTTGTCACGTGTTGCAAAAATTTTCCAACTTCCTGCTGTTACTGCATATCTTGTAGCAGGCATTCTCGTAGGACCATACTTCCTTGGTTCATTGGGACTTAATGGATTTGGATTTACAAGCATGGCAAATATCGATGCTTACGATATTATTCCTGATGTGGCACTTGGCTTTATCGCATTTTCAATTGGTAATGAATTCAGACTTTCTCAACTTAAGAAAATTGGTAAACAGGCTACAGTAATCGGTATCTTCCAGGCTTTGGCTACATGCTTTGTTGTGGATGCAATATTGATTATTGTTCATCTTGTTGCTCCTGATAAATTATCATTACCTGCAGCAATTACACTTGGTGCTGTCGCAACTGCAACTGCTCCTGCTGCGACTCTTATGGTTGTAAAACAGTATAAGGCAAAAGGTCCTCTTACAAGTCTTCTTCTTCCAATCGTTGCTCTTGATGATGCTGTTGGTCTTGTTGTTTTCGCAGTTTCATTTGGTATTGCCAAAGCTCTCATTGTAGGAAGTGTTGATGTTATCTCAATTATTATCGAACCACTTTTAGAGGTTGTTCTTTCTCTTGTGCTTGGTGCACTTATGGGTGCATTATTCACATTTTGCGAAAAATTCTTCCACTCAAGGTCAAAACGACTTGCAATGTCAGTTACCTTCGTGTTCCTGACGGTTGCATTGTCGATGCTTAAATTTGAAATCGGTGGAGTACATATAGCATTTTCATCATTATTAGCTTGTATGATGCTTGGTACAATATTCTGCAATATATGTGATTTCTCAGAAGAACTTATGGATAGAGTTGACCGCTGGACAGCACCTCTTCTGATTCTCTTCTTCGTAATCAGCGGAGCTGAACTTGAATTGGCAACATTTAAGGATTTAGGAATTGTACTTATCGGTCTTGTCTATATCTTTGCTCGTTGTATCGGTAAATACTCCGGTGCGTCAATAAGTGCAAAGGCTACAAAGTGTGATAAGAATATTGTTAAGTATTTGGGTATCACTCTTTTCCCACAGGCAGGGGTTGCCCTTGGTATGGCAATCAAGGCGGAAGAACTTGGTCCAGAGGGCTCAATTGTTGCAAATATAACTCTTTTTGCCGTACTTATATATGAACTTGTTGGTCCATTCCTTACAAAGATTTCACTCCAGAAAGCAGGGGAAATTAAACCTGAAGGTAAAGTCAGCGCCAGAGTCGAAAACACAAAAGCATAAAATTATATTAATTTATAATAAAACCAAGGGATTTGTTTTTACAATAACTTTGGTTTTATTTTTTTGTTTTTGTTGTAAATTATTTTTTTATGTGATAAACTTAATTTATCTATATGTAAGACGGAGGTCTTTTTTATGAAATATATCATCAATACAACTAATTTCAGAGATTTTGATACTGCTGAAATCAACAAACTTGCTCCACGTGCATATTTTGTTCCTTATGCATCGAAAGAGAAACTTTGCGAACAGGATGTTCTTACAGAACGATATAACAGTAGTATGGTAACAATCCTTAACGGAGAATGGGATTTTAAGTATTATGATAAAGATATGCTTATTCCAAAAGAATTCTATACAGAAAGAGTTCAGTTTGATAAGGTAACTGTGCCATCTACTTGGCAGAGAACAGGCTATCGTGAACCTTGTTACCTCAATACTCGTTATGAATTCAACGCAAAGCTTTATCCTGGAATACCAGAAGAAGTACCAATGGGTATTTATAGAAAATTCATAAATATTGATGACCTTAATAAAGTATATATTCTTACTTTTTTGGGTGTAATTTCATCTCTTGACCTCTATATTAACGGTGAGTTTGTTGGCTATAGTGAGGGTGCTCATAACTCTGCTGAATTCAATATCTCAAAATATCTCCAAAAAGGTGAAAATGAAATTCTTGCAGTTGTAAGTAAATGGTCAACAGGAACATATCTTGAGTGTCAGGATATGTTCCGTGAAAATGGCATTTTCCGTGATGTTCTTTTGACAACACTTGATAAAACATATCTTTATGACTTTACTGTTGATACAGAAAAGAAAAATGGTAAATACGAACTTTCTGTTTCGTTTAAAATTAAAGGTGATAAAGAAGGCTGCACAATTTCTGCTGAATTGCTCGATGGTGATAAAGTTCTTGCAAAAGAAACAGCAGATGCTCGTGCTAAATCAAAGATTATCTTCTCAAATCTTGATGTTACAGAATGGAATGCTGAAGAACCATATACGTATGACCTTTTCATTACATTTGAAGATGCAAATGGTAACAAGACTTATGTTAAGAATGTGACAGGCTTTAAGACAGTTGAGATAAAAGGAAATATTTTCTATTTCAACGGTATGCCTATAAAATTCAAAGGTGTTAACCACCACGATACAAACATGAAGAACGGATATGTTCTTACAGGTGAAGAAATCAAGGAAGAGCTTGAACTTATGAAAAAGTTCAACATTAACTCTATCCGTACTTCTCACTATCCACCTGATCCGACACTTCTGACACTTGCTGACTTAATGGGATTCTATATCATTGATGAAGCTGACATTGAAACACATGGTGCATGGCATATTAAGGCTCCGGCCGGTGATAATTGTACAATCAGCCATGACCTTAAATGGGAAGGCAGATATGTTGACAGAGTAAGCAGAATGGTTTGTCGTGACCGCAATCACCCAAGTATCACAATGTGGTCATTGGGTAATGAGGCGTGGGGTTATAATTGTCAGGATTCCTGCTATGATTATATTAAGAATAGTGGTTCAAAAATCCCAGTACATTATGAAAGTGTAGTTACTACAAAGCGTTTTGCTTATGATGTGATTTCTGAAATGTATCCATCACACGAAAATGTTGCGAAGTATGGTGCACAAACATATAAGGATAAGAGATATCACGAAAAACCATATTTCATGTGTGAATATGTTCATGCTATGGGTGTAGGTCCTGGCGGAGTCGAAGAATATTGGGAAAGCATCTATGCACATGACAACCTTATGGGCGGTTGTGTATGGGAGTGGGCTGACCATGCTGTTTACCACGATGGTACTGACAAATACAAATATCAATATACATACGGTGGAGACCACGGTGAAGAAAAACACGACAGCAATTTCTGCGTTGATGGTATGCTCTATCCTGATAAGACACCTCACACAGGTGCTTATGTAATCAAGGCAGTTTATCGTCCCGTAAGAAGTAAGCATATCAGCGGTAAGTGTTTTGAATTTACAAATACAAACAGATTCAAGAATACTAAATATTTAAAGGTTATTTGGACTCAGCTTGTAAATGGTGTTGAGGTGAAATCAGGTGAATTATCCCTTGATATTGCACCAATGCAGACAAAGACTTATGAAATTCCTTATTATACATTCGAATCTGGTAATGACTGTCATATCAATATTGCATATTATGACGGTGACGTTCGTTGTGCATTGGAACAGGCTGTAATCAGCGATAACGCAAGGTTTACAAGAGGCTTGTCACTTGCAGGGGAATACTCTGTAAACGACAATAAGAAGATTTTGAATGTGGAGTTTGACGGTGGTAAAGTAACCTTTGATAAAAAAACAGGTGAACTTATCAGCTATGTAAAGAATAACTGTGAGTTTATCAATACCAATCCTGCAGATAGTAAAAAGGGCTTTGTTCCAAATCTTGTAAGAGCATCTCTTGACAATGATTCTTATGGACAAAAGGAACCATGGGATAAGATTAATCTTCACGATGCTGATATCGTTCTTGATGATTTCAGATTTGTTGATAAATCAATTTATCTCCATGTCGGTGCATCATATTCAGTTAAAAAAGGTCTCAAGAGATATTTCCGTGCGGATGTTGTATACAAGATTTTCGGAAACGGTCTTGTTGAAGTTGTATGCAAACTTGATAAGGCATTGTTCGGTTGCAGTGATTTACAACGCTTTGGTGTAACAGTTGAACTTGATTCTCAGTTCAAGAATATCGAATTCTATGGCAGAGGCTCCGACGAAAAAATGGAGAATATCTGCGATTTGAAGGACCATGCATACATCGGTATCTGGAAAACAACTGTTGAAAATATGCACGAACCATATGTAATGCCTCAGGATAATGGTAACTGCGGTGCAGTTAAATATCTTAAACTTTCAAATGACGTTGGCAATTCATTTACAGTTTATGGTGAACCAAAGTTCAGCTTTTCTGCACATAACTACACACAGAAGAATTTGCATGAAGCAAAACATCAGGAAGAGGTGGAATTTGTTAATTCAACTGTTCTTAGCATTGATGGATTTATGCGTGGTACAGGTACAAATACTTGTGGACCTGATACACTTGACAAATACCGCATAAAGACAGATAAAACACTTGCTTTCAAGTTTGCTTTTAAGGGTGAATAATTATGATAGAATATAAATGGTTTCCTGCAGGGGTTATAGACGACTCTTTTAGAAATCTGCGAATTGACATTTTTGTAAAAGAACAGGGTGTTCCTGAAGAAAATGAGTTTGACGACTATGATTTGCAGGTGCCTCATCTTGTAATATTTTCAGATAACGAACCAGTTGCAACAGGCAGAGTTATTCCTTATGGTGAGGATACTGTTAAAATCGGCAGAATTGCTGTTAAAAAGAGTATGCGTGGTACAGGTCTCGGTGAAAAAATCGTTCTTGAGCTTTTGAAAAAATCAAAAGAAGACGGAGCGAAAACTGTCCGTGTAGGTGCACAGACTCATGCAGTAGGTTTTTACGAGAAATGTGGATTTAAACTTTTAGGCACTCCTGAGTATCTTGAAGAAAATATTCCACACTACGACATGATATTGAATTTTTAGGGAGCTAATATGAAATTATTTTACAATAAGCCTCCATCAAAAATGAGACTTAAAAGACCCTATTTCAAAGGCTTTGAGAATATATGGGAGCAAACATCGTTGCCACTCGGTAATGGTAGTATCGGCATGGGCATAATCGGTAATCTCAAATCCGATACAATCGTCCTTAACCATAAGACATTATGGGCAGGTGGTCCGTCACCAAAACGTCCTGATTATTGTGGTGGTAATATTACAACTCCTGATAAAGACGGAAAATTACCTGTTGATTATTACAAGGAGATTTATACTGCATTTAAAAATGGCGACGATAAACTTGCTCACGACCTTTGTGAAAAGTTAGTGGGTATTATGGATGGGTACGGTGGATATCGTTGCTGGGGTACTTTTGACTTCAATTTTGGCTGTATCCGTAATGAGCATAACTATCATCGTGAGCTTGATATGTCCAACGGAGTATGCAGTGTTTTCTATGATGCGAAAAAAGGTTTCACAAAGAGACTTCACGACGATAGAACTGCCTTTGTGTCATATCCTGATAAATGTGGCGTTATCCGTATTAAGCGAACAGGGGAAAAGTTGGATACAGAGATTAAGCTTTCTTCTGCACACGGAACTGTAAAATATGAAAATGACAGAATTGTCCATTTAGGAGAATTGGAAGATAATGCACTCAAATTCTGTCTTATTGCAAATGTTTTTACAGATGGTAATGCAGTTGCTACTGCAAAGAGTATGAAGATATGTGATGCAACAGAATTAACTATCCTCTTTTCTGCGGATACTGATTATATGGATACATATCCTGCTTACCGAACAGGTGAGAGTGCAGATGCTCTTTATAACAGAGTTAATGAAACTGTAATCAAGGCAACTGAAAAAGGCTATGATGCATTATTAAAATCACATACTGAAGATTTTAATGAGATTATGAAACGTGTATCCATTGACCTTGATGGTGCAAAGGATGTTACAGCAGACACACTCCTGTACAAATATCCACACAATGTATCATACAGAAAGAATGCAGCTGAATTGCTTTATCAGTACGGAAGATATATGACAGTATCATCTTCTCGAGAGACTGATATTCTGCCATCCAATCTTCAGGGTATATGGAATGTGTCAAATAATCCTAAATGGAGCAGTGACTTCCATACCAATGTAAATCTTCAGATGAACTATTGGCCGGCATTTAATGGTAATATGGCTGAATGTTCAAAGCCATTAATCAGATATATCAAATCAATGGTTGAACCTGGCAGAATAACTGCAAAATACTATACAGGAATTGAGAGTAAGGAAGGGGAGCAGAATGGTTTCCTTTTTCATACTCAATGTACACCATTTGGCTGGACTTGTCCTGGTTGGAGCTTCGACTGGGGTTGGTCACCTGCAGCAATGCCTTGGATTTTACATAACTGCTATGAACATTATGAATATACTCTTGATAAACAAACGCTTGCAGAGGACATTTATCCAATGCTCAAAGAATGTGCTGAATATTTCTCAAAACTTTTGATTGAGAATAACGGAAGACTTGTTACATATCCTTGTTATTCACCTGAACATGGTCCAAGAACAATGGGTAATACTTATGAACAAGCACTTTTATGGCAGCTTTACGACGACTCAATCAAAAGCGCAACTGCATTGGGCGTGGATGACGAGTTAATCTCAAAATGGCAGGATATTAAGAACAGACTCAGAGTATATGAAATAGGTGAAGATGGACAGATTAAAGAATGGTACCATGAAAAGAAACTTGGTGAATTCGGTCAGCATCATCACCGCCATATGTCACACCTTTTAGGCTTGTTCCCATGTAATGTGATGAATAAGTTCGATAATCCTGAACTTATTGACGCTTCAATCGTTTCAATGAATCACCGTACCGATAAGAGTACAGGTTGGTCAATGGGACAGAAAATTAACACGTGGGCAAGAGTGGGTGATGGTGACAGAGTTCTCAAAATCATCGGTGACTTGTTTAAGAATGGTATCTATCCAAACTTCTTTGATTATCATCCACCATTCCAGATTGACGGTAACTTTGGTTTTACATCAGGTGTTAACGAAATGCTTATGCAAAGTAATTATGGTTGTATCGAATTGCTTCCTGCTCTACCAACAGAATGGGCAAAGGGTAGCATTAAAGGTATCGTAGCCCGTGGTAACTTTACTCTGGATATTGAATGGGAAAATAATAAACTCAAATCAGCAAAAATCACATCAAATGCAGGTGGGAAGTGTAAACTTTACTACGCAAAGGGTGAGATTGCGATTGATGGTATCCAGTCGCAAAATGGTATAGTGGAATTTGATACACAAATTGGACAAACATATGCTATAAATGTATAAAGAAATACAGCCTTGAAAAATCAGGGCTGTTTTTTATTTTACCTCTTGACAGTTGAATGAATATTCAACTATAATAATTGAGTAAACATTCAACTGAAAGGAATTATGTTATGTCGAAAAACGAATTTGTATGTGATTGTAATATGATTCACGAAGAAATGGTACAAGATACATTGTCAAAAATGCCGGAACCAAAGCTTTTATGTAATCTCGCAAAATTATTTAAGATTATGGGGGATGATACAAGGTGTAAAATGCTTTTCGCTTTGTTGCAAAATGAAATGTGCGTCTGCGATTTAGCAAATGTATTGTCAATGACAAAATCATCGATTTCACATCAATTAAGTAAAATGAGAGATGCAGGAATTGTTAAATACAGAAAAGAAGGAAAAACTGTATATTACTCATTAGATGATAATCATATTTCAGAGATTTTTGAAGTAGGAATAAAGCATATTAGTCATAAGCAGGTGAAAAGATGAAAACAGAAAAGAATATCTTAATTGCATTTATACTTAATATATCTTTCTCCATATTTGAATTTGTTGGTGGCATCTTCACAGGTAGTGTGGCAATTCTATCGGATGCTGTTCACGATATAGGTGACGCAATGAGTATCGGTGTGTCATATTTCCTTGAAAAGAAAAGCAAAAAGCAACCTGACGACACATATACTTTTGGGTATGCACGATTTTCAGTAATAGGTAGTGTGATTACAACACTTATATTGTTGTTTGGCTCTGTTGCAGTTATTTATAATGCTGTTATCAGAGTGTTTAATCCTGTTGAAATAAACTATAATGGTATGATTGTCTTTGCTGTTATCGGGGCATTGGTTAATTTCTTTGCAGCCTATTTCACAAGAGAAGGGGACTCATTAAATCAGAAGGCAGTAAATCTTCATATGTTGGAAGATGTGCTTGGTTGGATAGTTGTACTTTTTGGTGCAATAATAATGAGATTCACAGACATATCTATTATTGACCCACTTATGTCGATGGGTGTTGCAATATTCATTTTCATAAATGCAATAAAGAATCTTAAAGAAGTCCTTGATTTGTTTCTCGAGAAAATACCGAATAATATTAGTGTAGATGAAATAAAAGAGCATATTAAAGATATTGATGGAGTAAAAGATGTTCATCATGTTCATATCTGGAGTATGGATGGATTCCACAATTATGCAACTATGCATATTGTGACTAATGAAGATTCACATCATATTAAGCATTTGATAAGAGAAGAAATGTTGGAACATGGTATTGAACATGTCACTCTGGAGCTTGAAAAAGAGGACGAAAATTGCCATGAAGAAACATGCTTTATTAAATATGAAAAAGGGCATCACCATCACCATCATCACCACCATTAATTCATACACGGACAAAGTGATTTTTGTCCGTGTTTTTTCATATTTTTGTGCCATTTGTCATTTTGCACATAAATCTTGCACAAAAAACAATGTTTTTATTTATTTAAAATACCAAAAACGAAACACCCGGATAAGTTTTCAAAAAGACGCAAAAAAATTAAAAAAAGTTGTTGACATTTGTCGCTTGTTTTGATAATATATACGAGCGCCAAGGACAGAGGGCAAAACGAACTCGGTTCTAAAGCGTATAACTGGACCTTGAAAATTAAACAACGACGAGATAAGTAAAAGGAACCCTGTAGAT
>CALBQZ010000146.1 GCA_937899735.1 uncultured Clostridia bacterium
CTATGGATTTAAGCATACAAAAGAACGCTTTACAGCTGATGATAATCCACCAAGTTTTGGTCACAATATGAAGCTCCTCTTCAAGAATAAAGAACTTCTTCTTATCGTTCTTTCAGGTGTTCTTGGTGGTGCAAGAATGGTTTATACATACACAGGTGGTCTTTACTTTGCAAAATACGTTCTTCAGAACGAAGGTATGTATAGCTTGATTACTCTTCTTGTTGTTCCTGGTGGTCTCGTAGCATCCCTTCTTGTTCCATGGATGTCAAAGAAGTTCACAAAGAAATGGGCATATATTATCGTTCATCTCTTTGGTGGTCTTGTAATGGGCGTTATGTACTTTGTTGGCTATGATGAACCATGGAAGCTTGTTGTTGCAGCTATTGGTCTTGTTCTTCTTGGTATTCCACAGGGTGTTAACAATATCATCACATATGCTATGATTGGCGATACAGTTGACTATCTCGAATGGAAAACAGGTGAACGTGGTGAAGGTATCTGCTTCGCTATGCAGACACTTATCAATAAGATTGGTATGGCTGTTGGTGCTTTCATCGGTGTTATTTCTTTCGCTGCAGCAGGCATCAATGCTGAAACAGGTTACATTTCAGCAGAAGGTGCACAAACACTTTGGAATATGCTTGTTCTTTCAGGCGTTATCAGTATGTTTGGTTGTGCAGTTCCTATGTTCTTCTATACAATTACAGAAAAACGTCAGGCTGAAATGGTTGCTGAAATCGAAGCAAGAAAAGCTACAAAATAATTTGAATTATAAACTCAGGACGGTGGTAGGAAACTATCACCGTTCTTTTTGGTGTAATATGAAATATGATAATATTGTAAAAGGTACTTTTATAAAGAGACCTAATAGATTTATTGCCACATGTGAAATAAATGGTGAAGAAGAAATTTGCCATGTGAAGAATACCGGGAGATGCCGAGAATTACTCTTAAATGGCGTTACTGTTTATCTTGAGAAAAGTTCTAATCCAAATAGGAAAACGAAATATGACCTCATTTCTGTCCAAAAGAATGATAGATTAATTAATATGGATAGTCAAGTGGTTAATAAAGTGGTACATGAGTTCATTCCTACACTCTTTGAGAATATTAAACATATAAAACCAGAATATAAATATGGTAATTCAAGAATAGATTTTTATGTAGAAACGGACAGTGATAGAGTTCTTGTTGAAGTTAAAGGTGTAACACTTGAAAATGATGGTGTAGTGAGTTTTCCTGACGCTCCCACGGAACGGGGAATAAAACATCTCAAAGAATTGCAAAAAGCCGTTACAGAGGGCTACAAGGCATATGTTTTATTTGTTGTTCAAATGTCTGATGTGAAATACTTTAAGCCAAATATAATAACTCATCCTGAATTCGCAACAGAGCTGAAAAAAGCAAAAGAAAATGGTGTAATTCCATTAGCTTTTGATTGTGCAGTATCTATTGATTCAATAGAAATTAGAAAACCGGTTCTAATAAAGTTATAAAAAAACCGTAGTCGACTAGACTACGGTTTAATTTATATATTTGTGTGTTTGGAAATTAACCAAATTGTGAAAGTAAGAAACCTGCTGCAACAGCTGAACCAATAACACCTGCAACGTTAGGACCCATTGCATGCATCAAAAGGAAGTTTGAAGGATTATATTTTCTGCCTTCAACCTGTGAAACACGAGCAGCCATAGGAACGGCAGAAACACCTGCTGAACCGATAAGCGGATTAACTTTACCACCGGTAGCAATGTTCATAAGCTTAGCAAAAAGAACACCACCTGCGGTTGAGAAGGCAAATGCAAGTAATCCAATTCCGATAACAAGCAAAGTTTTCTTATTAAGGAAAGCTGAACCTTCTGCAGTAGCGCCAACAGTTGTACCAAGCAAGATTGTAACAATGTTGCAAAGTGAGTTCTGTGCTGTGTCTGAAAGTCTGTCTGTAAGTCCACTTTCTTTGAAAAGGTTACCGAGCATAAGGAAACCGAGAAGTGGGGCAACAGAAGGAAGAATAAGAACACAGATAACTGTAACAACAATTGGGAAAATAATCTTTTCAGCTTTACTAACTGTACGAAGCTGATTCATCTTGATTTCACGTTCTTTTTTAGTTGTAAGCAACTTCATAATTGGTGGCTGAATAAGTGGGATAAGAGCCATATATGAATATGCAGCAACTGCAATAGAACCTAAAAGGTGAGGTGCAAGTTTTCCTGTAAGGAAAATAGCTGTAGGACCGTCTGCACCACCGATGATTGCGATTGAAGCAGCTTCTTCAGGGGTGAATTCACCTGAAAGCATTGCAACAATAAACGCAACATAAATACCTAACTGTGCTGCAGCACCAAGTAAAAGGCTTGATGGATTTGCAAGAAGTGGTCCAAAGTCGGTCATAGCGCCAACACCCATAAAGATAAGACAAGGGAATATACTTGATTTAACACCTGCATATATAAGTCTAAGTACACCACTATCATACCAATGTGCATCAGGGTCCAGGAATGGGTTGTTATCACCGACGAATGACATGTTCGTAGGGTCAGCCATTATTTCGGGATAGATGTTAACTAAAAGCATACCAAAAGCAATTGGAATTAAAAGTAATGGCTCAAATTTCTTAACTATTGCAAGATAGAGAAGAATAAATGAAACACCAATCATAACCCAGTTCTGCCAAGGTAAATTAACAAAGTTAGACTGATTAAAAAGCTCAATGAGGGCGTTAACTATCTGCATGTTTACACCTTCAATTAACCGAGAACAGCAAGAACTTCGTCAGTAGCAACTGATGCACCCTTAGTAGCGATAACCTGCTTAACAGTACCTGCACAAGGAGCAACGATTTCGTTTTCCATTTTCATAGCTTCAAG
>CALBQZ010000147.1 GCA_937899735.1 uncultured Clostridia bacterium
ACGCAGTTGAAAGTGAAAAAACAGAAATGCAATATTTTGTAAGCGGAATAAATTGTAATCCTGAGTTTGCTCGTGACCAGATGACTGAAACAAAAAAGTTATTTCATAAGCAAGACGGAATAATTGCATTCCATGGTTATCAGAGTTTTAAGCCGGGAGAGGTTACACCTGAGCTTGCTCATAAAATCGGAAAAGAGCTTGCAGAGAGTTTATGGGGAGACAGACACGAGGTTGTTGTTGCAACTCATCTTGACCGAGGACACATTCATAATCATTTTGTCGTGAACAGCGTTTCAATGGTTGACGGAAAAAAGTTCAATGCCTGCAAACAAAGCTATGCACTTATGAGAAAAGTTTCTGACGAGCTTTGCATTAAATACGGATTATCAATAGTTGAAAAACCTCATAAGGCCCCGAGAAGAATGACATATCTTGCAGAGAAGAACGGAGAAAATCATCAGTATGATTTATTGAAGTTTCACATTGATGATTGTTTATCACGTAGTTCAAACATCAGAACTTTCATTTGGCTTATGGAAAAGAAGGGATACACTTTTGATTTCAACAGACCCGAGCCGACAGTTTATCACAAAAGATTTAACCGTCCCGTATGGCTTTGCGACCTTGGTGACGGTTATACAATTAATGATATTGAAGAAGTAATACTGACTAAAAGACATTACACGAGAAAAGTTACTCACGATTCAATCACTTTCAAAACCTTATTCTTTGACGGCAACCCCTACAATTACAAAAGCGGTATCAGCAGCTCTTACACTTGCTTGTGTAAAGGGCTGTTAATGTTTAAGGAACATCCTCATTGTAACGAGGTTGAAAATTATCTTGAACAGGAGCTTTTGAAATTTGACCAGCTTTGTGAAGAACAGAACTTATTGCTTGATAACAATGTTGAAAGATACGAAGAACTTGAAGCACTAATTTCAAACACCGAAAAAGAATTGCAGGAAATGGACAAAGCAAGAAATGTGTTCAGAAACAAACTGAAATGTGCTGTTCGTTCAGGTGATGAAAGCTTACAGAACGAAATCCGTGAGGATATCGCAACGCTTACTGCCGCTATGAGAGTTGCAAGAAAGAATATAAAGATTTTAAACAGAGTTAAATACAGGGCTGAGGATGTAGTAAACAGAATGGACAGCATCAACGAGTATTCAAGAATGCATGAGCGTTATGCTCGTGATGACTACAGAACGAAAACAAATACAAACAAAATTCAGGAAAGGAGCCGATAAAATGGCTAATATAAAATTAAAAGCACCGGTGAATATCCCGGTAGAAAAAATTCATCCCTTTGAGGGACATCCGTATAAGGTGTTAGATAACGATGAGATGAACAATCTCATTGAAAGTATACAGCAAAAAGGTGTTATCTCACCGATTGTTGTAAGACCTTTAGAGGATACGGAAAATGAATATGAAATCATCTCAGGACACAGACGCCTGAGAGCATCAGTAAAAGCAGGACTGGAAACAGTACCTGCTTTAATTTATGCCGTCACCCGTGACGAAGCGGCAATTATGCTCGTTGACAGTAATCTGCATAGGGAGCATATATTACCAAGTGAAAAAGCAAAGGCTTATAAGATGAAAATGGAAGCAATGAGCCGTCAGGGATACAGGTCAGATTTAACTTCGTGCCAAGTTGGCACGAAGTTAAGGACGGATGAAATCCTTGCCGAAAACGCCACTGACAGTGCAAGGCAAATTCAAAGATATATCCGTCTTACAAATCTCATACCTGAACTTCTTGACCTTGTTGATGAAGAACGAATAGCCTTTACTCCTGCAGTAGAGCTTTCATATCTGAATGAGGTGGAACAGGCTGATTTACTTGAAGAAATCCGTGTCTGTGATGCTACTCCAAACTTATCTCAGGCACAAAGGCTTCGTGCAATCAGCAGAGAGGAAGGCTTAACACCTGAACATATAGTTGAAATCTTGTCGGAGGAAAAGGCAAATCAGCGTGAGAAAATCAAAATCCCTGCTGAAAAAATACGAAAATACTTTCCGAAAAGCTATACAAACGAACAGATTGAAGAAGCAATCATAAAAATCTGTGAAAGCAGATACAGAGCCCGTCAGAACAGAGATGCGAGATAAGGAGGTAGCCTATGATTAAAAATTATGATTTAACAAGCAGTCACATTGCTATATGTGGGATGGGACGTATTGATAACAGTAACGGAATTGAACTTGAAGAATATGCTATTCCTCAGGGTAGAGAAACTGTAAAGCGCCCGCCGGTTCAAAATATTCCGCAACAAATTAATATCTCAAGAAAAATCAGTAGGACTGTATATGATATCACCGCAAATTTTGATATAGAGAGTAAGCGTTCCGTATTGCAACAGTTTATGCAGTTGATACTTTCAACTAAAGCAGAATAACCACAGAATGGACGAGAACTGTCGAGCGTTATATAATGTCAAAGACAAATCGTAACGCTCGGCTTTTCAAAGAAAGGAGTTTTAATTATGGCAAAGAAAGCCGAGAACAAACAAAAAATAACAGCTCTTTATTGCCGTTTATCTGTTGAAGATATCAAAGACGACGATAAAAACAGCAAAAAGAAAGGAAATAACGATGAGTCTAACAGTATCACAAATCAAAAGCAGATTCTATCTCAATATGCTAAAGAACACGGATATTTACACCCTGAATTCTTTGTAGATGACGGTATTTCAGGTACAACCTTTGACCGTCCTGAATTTCAACGTATGCAAAAAATGGCTGAAAACGGAGAAATTGAAACCATTATTGTAAAAGACCTTTCCCGTTTCGGTCGTGAACAGGTTGAAATGGGCAGATTAACCCAAATTGTATATCCTTCGCTTGGTGTAACATTTATAGCTATTCAAGAAAATGTAAATACGGCTGAAGGCACGGGTCTTGAAATGATGCCTTTTTACAATATATTTAATGAATGGTATGCAGAACAAACAAGCAAGAAAATAAAGGCTGTTTGGAAAGCAAAAGCCGACAATGGAGAAAGAGTTTCCGCTTCAATACCTTTTGGATATGTAAAAAGTGCAGATGACTCTAAGCAGTGGATTGTAGATGAACCTGCCGCAAAAGTTGTAAAGTATATTTTTGAACTATGTCTTGCAGGGTTGGGGCCGTCACAAATAGCAAAGCGATTAGAAAGTGAAGAAATAATTACTCCCACCGAATATTGTTATCGTAATGGGCGTAAGTGCTCTAATCCAAGACCTGAGAATCCATACAGATGGGTATCGGACTCAGTTATTCACATTCTTGAAAATCGTCAATACACCGGTTGTACGGTAAACTTTATGACATCTTATGTAAGTTTTAAAGTTAAGAAAACAGTATATCACCCTGAGGAGGAATGGAATATAATTCCAAACACTCAGGAAGCTATTATTGATGAAGATACTTTTGAAAGAGTTCAGGAATTACGTAAAAGTCGCCGACGAAACTCTGCTACAGGTAAAACAAGCATTTTTTCAGGACTTTTATATTGTGCTGATTGTGGTTCGAAATTATATTATTGTGCAGCAAAAAGTATTGAGGATGGAAAAGAATTTTACCGTTGCTCCCAATATAAAGAAAAGCGAGGTTCCTGCACAATTCATTTTATCCGTGATGCGGTATTAAAAGAAATTGTTCTTGACACCATAAAAGCCGTAGCCAAATATGTTACTGAATTTGAACCGATATTTCTTTATCTGTACGCAAAGCATAACACAGCTGATAGGGAAATAAATATTAGGCTGTTGAAACAAAAGGTAGAAAAAGCTCAAAAGCGTATCGCTGAATTAGATAAACTAATTGAAGGTCTTTATGAATATAATCTTCTTGGCAAGGTCTCCGATGAACGATTTTATCGTATGTCGGCAAATTATGAAAAAGAGCAAAAAGAATTGCTTGCTGCAGTAGAAAACGACAAGCAAGCAATAAAAACAGCTGAACAAGAAAAAATAGACCTTGATGCTTTCTTAAAAGCAATTCGTGGTTGCACCGACTTAAAAGAATTAACACCTACACTTGTAAACACATTGATTAAGCGAATAGATGTTCATAACAGTATCAAAGGTGATGATGGATTAAAGCATGTTCCTGTTGATATTTCATTTACAGCAGCGGGTATTATAAACATACCGACAGAACAAGAGATTCTTGAAACGATTCAGGAAATGCGTGAAAATCCCCTAAAAACCGCTTGAAATAAGGAAAACGGCGTAGCCCTAACGGGCTACACCGCAACCTGTTTCCAAACTGTCCTTTAGAGTGCGACTCTAAAGCACCGCTTTATTTGTTTTTTATTTTTCTGCAGCAAGATTCAAAATAAGACGTGCGTCGTATGCTGTAATGCTTCCATCTTTGTTAAGGTCGCCAGCTCTCAAAGCTTTATCTGTAATTGTTTCTTCACCAACAGCCATCTTCAAAGCAACTCTTGCGTCATAAGCCGTTACTGTTTTGTCACCGTTAAGGTCGCCTTTCATAATGCCTGCGTTTACGATTTCATCCCAAGTTATGGTATCGCTACCACTACCATTTCCAACTCCTGGACCCTCAGCAAAAGCTACCATTGAAATTGATAAAACCATAACTACTGCCAAAACAAGTGCAACTAATTTCTTCATTTATATCACCTTTCCTCATAAGTTATCTACGAAGTAATTAAACCACATTTGGTTGTCTTTTGTCAAGTCATACGACAATAAAAAGCATACAATGGCAAAACATTACATTTTACTCTTAAAGAAATCTGTAATATCCGTATTTGCTTGTTCACCATAAATTGAAAATGGGTCAACAACATTAAACACATGTCCCAAATACTTTCCGTTAAGCTGTCCCATAAAGTTGCAGAAACGGAAATCGACATGATTTTCTCTGAAAATGTCAGCAAGAATAGGCGCCTGCTTTTTGAGAAGACCGTCACCATGAGCTGTAAGAATATGGAATGGCGGAAATCTATCGGATACAAGATTTTTAACCATCATATACTTTTTGAACTTGCTCTTTCTCCAGTTTTCCCCTAATAACACAGGGACATTTACATTCATCAAAAAGTTAGGTGTTAAAAGGTCTATAGCAGGACAAATAGCGGATACAGCTTTGAAATCATAGCCTACATATTCTACCCCAAAATCTTTCTGCATATCTTCATTAAGGTTGATTGCAGTTGTAACACATACAAAATGACCACCTGCCGAGTCACCTGCAAGGAAGATGTTTTCCATATCTGCAGGGTAATCTTTAAGGTTTTTACCCAACCATGTAAGAGCAGCAAAAATATCACGGATTTGCTCATCAAAAAGCACATCGCCAGCAAGACGATAGTTAATTGAAGCCACCAAGAACCCTTTCTGTGCAAGTTTCAAACAGAAATACTTATTGATTTCCTTGTAACCGTACATCCATCCACCACCGTGAATATCAATAATCACAGGAAGTTTTTCTATTGTTCCTTCGGGATAATAAATATCAAGAAGATGTCCTCTTTCACCGTCATCTATGTATGGGATGTCAAGAATCTGCTCTAATCCCTGTGGCTCTGTCTGACTGGCAATTCTCTTGGCATCATTTTTACTTGTGTTTTCCCAGTTTTTGTCTAATATTGGTTTAAAAATGTACATTAGTCATACCTCTTTTATTTTTATGGATGTGGATTACCCTTTCGGTATGCTTCCATTATATCACGAAAAACTTCACCGTTTGATGGTGGAGTCCATGTAATTGCATCTGCACCTGCTTCTATTGTTGCTCTTATGCTTTCCTCTGTCGGACCACCCGTTGCTATTATTGGCACTGTGGGGAAATCCTTTCTGATTTTTGCCACTAGTTCGGAAGTTTTTGCTGCCGCTGAAACATTGAGAATCTGTGCACCTGCACCCAATCTAGCCTGTATATCGTCCTCTTTAACAACCGTTATTACAATCGGCAAATCAACCACTTTTGAAACTTCTTTTATGCTTTCGTTGGATGTTGGAGCATTAAGCACAACGCCTGTTGCGCCTTGATACTCAGCATGTCTAGCAAGATTAATTACTCTTTCTCCCTTTGTAAGTCCCCCTCCGACACCTACAAAAACAGGACAATCAGCAGCCATCATAATAGCTTGTGTTATAACAGGCTGAGGTGTGAAAGGATAAACTGCAATAATCGCATCAGCATTACAGTTTCTTATAATGCTGACATCTGTTGAAAAGACAATTGACTTGATTACTCGTCCAAAGATTCTAATTCCCGGACAAGAATAAATCACTTCTGGAACATTAATACGAAAATCTCGTAAATAACCTTTAATCTCATTCATAATAGACATCCTTTTACATTTGCAACATTTACTATATAGTATTGGCTGCGTTCATTGCTTGTAAAGCATTTACTTTTCTTGCAACCATTCTTCCAATCTGACCATATCCTGCTCTCTGGAATTGTGGGTCTTTTTCCATTATATCCATTGCAATTTGTTGTGTTTGTGTAAGAATCTTAGTATCTGTCAGAATATCTGCAATTTTAAGTTTTGGCAGTCCGTGTTGCCTTGTACCGAAGAAGTCGCCAGGGCCACGGAGTCGTAAATCTTCATCAGCAATCTTAAAGCCGTCCGTTGTTTCACACATAATTCTCATTCTTGCCTTTGCCTCGTCACCCTTAGCATCCGTCACAAGAATACAGGAAGATTTTGCCTGACCGCGTCCGACACGACCTCGCAACTGATGAAGCTGAGAAAGACCGAATCTCTCAGCATTTTCCACAACCATTATAACAGCATTCGGCACATCAACCCCAACCTCGATTACAACCGTTGATATAAGAAGTTGCGTTTCGCCGTTTTTAAACTTCACCATTACTTCATCTTTTTTCTTTGGTGTCATTTTTCCGTGAAGCAAATCAAGGGTATATCCTTTAAATGGCAACTGTGCTTTTTTATAATATTCCTCAGCCGACATAATACCCTGCATCATTTCACTTTCTTCAACAAGTGGACAGACAATATACGCCTGATATCCTGCGTCAAGATGTTTTCTTATATACTCAAACATTGAGCCTCTTTTTGCAGAAGAAACTGAATAGGTATCTATTTTCTGTCTTCCTGGTGGCAACTCGTCAAGAATTGACACATTCAAGTCACCGAAGAATATAAGAGCAAGAGTACGAGGAATCGGCGTTGCACTCATAACGTAAACATGGGGATTTTCACCCTTGCTACAAAGTCCTGTCCTTTGTTTAACACCAAATCTGTGTTGCTCGTCAGTAATTACAAGACCTAATCCGGAAAACTCAACATCCTCCTGAATCAAAGCATGTGTCCCGATAATCAAGTCAATTTCGCCCTTTTTAAGTCTTTCTTTAATTTCTTTTTTTCCCTTTGCCTTGGTGCTACCAACCAGCAACTCACATTTTATTCCTGTTCCACTAAACAGCTTTGTAAATGTTTCAAAATGCTGTGTTGCCAATACTTCCGTCGGTGCCATCAATGCAGATTGCATACCGTTTTTTGAAATAGAATAGACAATGGCTGCCGCAACTGCAGTTTTACCACTACCAACATCTCCCTGCAAAAGTCTGTTCATCTGTTTGCCCTTTTGCATATCTCCAAGGGCTTCTTTTACCGCCCTTTTCTGTGCATTTGTTGGTGTAAATGGTAAAAGACTATAAAACTCCTCTGTGTAATCCGTTGCAACAATATTTTTTGTCTTTACTTCCTTGTTTTCGTTCTTCAAGGAAAGCAGACTTAATTGCAAGATAAACAGTTCATCAAAAATAAGTCTTTCCCTTGCTTTTTGTAAATCCTCATCACTTTTTGGAAAATGTATATTTCTGATGGCTGTATCAAGAGGAACAAGATTATATTTCTCTGTAATTTCCTGTGGCAGAAATTCAGGGATATTTTCAATTTTCTCCAAAGCATTCTGCACTGCAGATTGAATGATTTTTGAAGTAATGTTCTTGTTTTGTGGATAAATCGGCTTGATTTCAACACTCTGTGAAGTCTTTATAAACATTGGCGAAACCATCTCTCGTGCAGCAAACTTGCCAAGAGTAATTTTGCCATAAAAGAGGTATTCTTCACCACTTTTGAGCATTTTATCAATATATTTATTATTAAAAAATGTGGCAGAAACAGCATCATCACCGTCGGTAATTGTTGCTTTTGCAATCAACATTCCACCACGGACACGCTCATTTTTCACAGGAAACATAACTGTTCCCTTAATGCACACGTTTTCGCCCATAATACATTGAGAAATAGGAAGAATTTTGCTCCAATCCTCATAGGCTCTGGGATAAAAACGCAAAAGTTCCCCGACAGTTGACACACCAATAGAACGGAAGGCCATGGCTCTGGCTTCCCCAACACCTTTGATGTATTTAATATCATCGGAGAACTTCATAATTTCACCTTATTTATATTTACTATATACCATTATAGAAGCTGAATGGCATGTTTTTCAAGTCCAAAGACTTAATATCATCGGATAAAACTGCATATCCTGAACGGAAAGCAACGGGAACAAAAGGATAATATTCAGTAAATATTTCATAATACTCTTTTGCGGATATTTCCCCTGCGCGATATCTAAAATATTCTGTAGCGGACTTTTCTGATTTATTGATGCCAGCACTAAAATTTGTTCCTTCTTTAAAAAACTGACTGATATCCATTGACCCATCCAGTTTTATCTCACCTATATACATATCATAATTTCCCGAAGCAATTCTTTGGGAATAATCGGCAAATGTTAAAAGCTGAACATTAATCTGGAAGCCACACTCTTTCAATGAGTCTGCAATATTGTATGCCGCAGCAACTCGGAAAGCATTGTCCCTGTTAACAATGAGAGAAAAAGACAATAAATAGGCACCATTTGTCTTTGCAGCACCCGAATATCTTGTGAACCCACAACGGTCTATTATATTGTTGGCTAATTCTTCATTGCCTTTCGTTTCGACCTGATTTATTTCTTTTGCAATATTACTTTCAGGAGAAACAGGTAACTTAAAGCCAGTCGCGTGACCCTGATATGCAGAAAGAGCAATATTTTCACTATCGAGTTTTGCTGCAATAGCATTTCGTATATACTTAGTCATAGCACCACGGTCGCTGTTAAGACCAAGATACACCATATTACTCAAAGTGATTTCTTTAATATTTCCTGCTGCTACTTTATATTTTCCATCAGCCAAATCGCTGAAAAATGTATCAACCATACCGATATTAAGAGCATCTTCTACACTTTCACGGTTGCCAGTAGCTACAAGGGAAATTGTTTTGTTACTATCTGAAACATTTACCAATTTGTTCTGTGTAAAGTAGTAGTCACCACTACCCACAGGCACTGATGTCTTGCTATCCGCTGTACCTTGCTTAACAATTGGGAAATTCAGTTTTCCTGCAACATAAATATCCTGGAAATCAAGATTAAATTTAACCATATAATCTCCTACTGCCTGTGCATTCGAGATGCCTTTCAGGTTGTTGCCCCAACTATAAGACGATTTTGCAAGGTTAAATGAATAGACAACATCATGTGCTGTAATGCTTTCGTAACCCTTACAAACCACATTGTGATTGATTCTTACAGTTGCAATTCTATCCCTTACATCCACACTGTCAGCCACTACGCCCGTTGCTACATATTTGCTGTCAACAGAAAACAATGGCTCATACAAAAGTAGGCTGAGATAAATGTTTTCATAACTTTCTGCAAAAAACGGGTTGATTCCGTCAGCCTTGTTATAAGGCAATGTAATTTTACCGTCTGTTATAGCAAATGATTCGTCTGTTTCGGTCGTCTGTTCAGGAGGTGCTGTTGTACTTTCCTCATCTTTTTCCTTACCTTTACAAGCAGAGAAGCACAAACAGGTACACAAAAGCAAAGCAATTAAATTTGTAAACTTTTTCATTCGCCACTCACCTCACAGTTACGGCCTCAACATTTACAGTCTTTCCTGTATTTCGGTCTATTGTAAACACACAGCCCTGCATAAAGCAAGGTGTATCAGCGGTTTCAAACATAGTTGTGAAACCTTTTCTGAATTTATCAACAACTATCTCTTTTTTTACACCAAGCACAGACTCTTCAGGACCCGTCATACCCAAATCAGTAATATACCCAGTACCATTTTTCATAATCTGTGCATCCGCTGTCTGAATATGCGTATGAGTGCCGAAAATTGCACTGACTTTTCCGTCAAGATAGTATCCGAAAGCCTTTTTCTCGGCAGTTGCTTCTGCGTGAAAATCAATTAAGATAATATTAGTTTCTTTTTTAATTTCTTCGATTATCTCGTCAGCCTTGCTGAATGGGTCAAGATGACCTTCAAGCCAGACTCTGCCAAGAAGATTGATAACACCAACTCTGTAAGCACCTTTATCAATTATTCCCCAGCCTTTGCCCCAGACTCCTTCTCCAAAGTTAGCTGGACGAATAATGTTTTCATTGTTATCAAGATAATCAAAGATTTCTCGTCTTTTTAAAGAGTGGTTACCACCAGTAATAAAATCGGCACCACTTGTGAAAATGTGATTGCAGGAATTAGGCAACATTCCGTTACCTACTGCAGAATTTTCACCATTTACAATACAAACATCAATATTATTCTTTCTCTTATAATCAGAAAGTGTTTTGCGAAGGAATTCACAGCCCTGGCTTCCAACAACATCTCCGACGCATAAAATTTTAATTTCGCGTGACATACGCACACCGTTTCTATATATAGATTAATTTATTTTGCCCCGAAGCCTTTTGATGACATCGGGGCATAATTGCTTTATAAATTATTTTGCAAAATCGATTACACGATTTTCTCTTACAATGTTAACTTTAATCTGTCCTGGATATTCAAGTTCTTCTTCAATCTTCTTTGCAATATCACGAGCAACGATAACCATCTTTTCGTCAGAAACCTGGTCAGGATTAACCATAATTCTGATTTCACGACCTGCCTGAATTGCAAATGATTTTTCAACACCCTCAAATGATGTTGCGATTTCCTCAAGTTTTTCAAGACGCTTGATGTAATTCTGAACATTTTCACGTCTTGCCCCCGGACGAGCAGCAGAAATAGCATCTGCAGCCTGAACAAGTACAGCAACAATTGTCTTTGCTTCAATTTCACCATGGTGAGCCTGAATAGCATGAACAACCTTGTCGTTTTCCTTGTACTTCTTAGCAGCCTCAACACCAAGCTCAATGTGAGTTCCTTCAAATTCACGGTCAAGAGCCTTACCAATATCGTGAAGAAGACCTGCACGCTTAGCCTGTTTAACATCAGCACCAAGTTCTT
>CALBQZ010000148.1 GCA_937899735.1 uncultured Clostridia bacterium
TCTGTCACACAATATCCACTATAAACATCTGTAAATTTCACAAACCATTTGTCGAGGTTGTTTACAATCAATTTGATTTGATTTTCTACATCACTATCACCAATCTCAAAATATGTATCATTTATGTGTGCACTAACCTTGTTCGCAATCGCCTTTGCACCATCAGCATTAGGGTGAACTAAATCCGAAACAAACAATTCAGGGTGTTCTTTTGTAAGCTCATAAATATCAATGTATTTGTATCCTCGCTCTGCTGCGATTTCTTTTACAATTCCGCCGATTCTTTCAACGATATCGCCTTGAATATCATAAGAGGTCAAACCGCTTGTCTGATTTTCGTCCTCATAAAAAGCTCTTGCAGGAATACCAAGATAAATTTTGGGTGAATTATCTTCCGTTATGTATGTATCAAACAATGAGATATATTGCTCTTTAAAGGCTTCGTCTCCACGCCAATTTTCAGGCTTTGAATCGTTACTGCCAAGCATAAAAATGAGAATATCAGCACTATATTCAATGCTTTGCTTATAAATATCAGTTTCAATATATGGTTGGTCACCAGTTTTCTGTGCAGTTGTGCCACTCACACCAAAATTCTGCACATTATAGTTTTCTCCTAAAAGTGTTTGCAACACAGCAGGATAATTATTACTATGCCAAGGTGCTACACCGTGACCGTATGTAATGCTATCTCCCACGCAAGCAACCTTAATTTGACCTTCTTGTGCCTCTTTTCTTATATGAAGCCCCGAAAGTCCATTAAAGAATAAATAAGAAAACAGACCAATTCCAATGATTAGGATTACTGCTAAAATTATTGCAAAAATTTTAATACCCTTCTTTTTCATTACTATTCCCCCTTCAAATATTAACCTCACATTAATTTTATCACAGAGAAATCAGTTATTCAATAAAAAAGCACCGACTTTTAAAAGTCAGTGCTAATTTTTTAGTTCCAATAATCTGTTTTGTCGGGTAAATCAATATTTTTTGCTTTGAATACGGGCTCAACGCCGTCTTTTCTCTGTTTTTCATAGTCCTTTAAAGCTCTGAACGCATATTTACCGAGGTAAAGAATTATAGGCATATTTATAATTGTCATAGCACCCATTGTGATATCGGCAATACCCCAAAGCAAGTCAGCACTCAAACCTGCACCAACAAAAATAACAACAGATGCGATAATATAATAAATGCTCATAAATACTTTGCCGGGCTTTTTACCGAAAATGTGAAAAATACATTTATCAACATAAAAAAGATTGCCAATAAGAGTTGTAAATGCAAATAAAATCATTGCAGCAGTTATGAAAATCGGTCCAAATGAGCCAAGAGTTTTTGTGAGTGCCGCCTGAACATAAGGTGCTCCCGAAAGTTTTTCTGATGGCTCAACACCTGAGCTCATACACGTAAATGCGGTTGCAGAACAAATAAGAATTGTGTCAATAAATACCGACAACACCTGCACAAGACCTTGTTTTACGGGATGGTTAACTTCTGCGGATGCGGATGCATTCGGTGCCGAGCCAACGCCTGCCTCATTACTGAAAAGTCCGCGTTTGATACCATACATTACACAAGAACCACTAAACCCGCCAAAAATTGCCTCAAAATTAAAGGCTTCTGTGAAAATTGTTTTGAAAATATCGGGTAACAATCCAACATTCATAAATACAATTACAAGAGCAACGAGGATATATGCAACACCCATAAGTGGTACAAGTGTGCTTGTAACCTTGATAACGCGCTTGCCACCACCAAAGAGGCAATAACCAACTACAACGGCAACAATAAGACCAATAATCCAAGGTGTTGTTTTCTCGTCATAAAAGTTGTAACTCGAAAATGTTGACTGCAAGTTATATGATGCGAGCATATTAAATCCGAAACCGTAAGTTAAAATAAGCAAAACTGAGAAAATTATTGCCAATGGTTTACTGTGAAGTGCAGTTTCTATATAATATGCAGGTCCACCGTAGCTACCATCAGGACCTTTACGTTTGTAAATCTGAGCAAGTGTACTTTCAATGAAAGCTGATGCGCTACCTGCAATTGCAATTACCCACATCCAAAGAACTGAACCAAATCCACCAAGACAAAGTGCAGTTGATACACCAATGATATTACCTGTACCTACACGAGATGCAGTTGAAACCATAAGAGCCTGAAACGATGAAACACCGTTGCCATCTTTTGGTTTTTCCATTACAGCACGGAACTGCTCTTTCAATAATCTGAACTGAACAAACTTTGTTCTTAATGTGAAATACAACCCACCAAATACGAGAATAATAATCAAAATATAGCTGTATAAAGCATCATTAATATTGGTTACAAATTGTTCAAACATAATATCACCCACATAAAATAAAAACAGGACACACTAATTTGTTTAGTGATGCCCTGTTTTTTTGGCGGAGAGCAAGGGATTCGAACCCTCGAAACCGTTTTAGCAGTTTACACGATTTCCAATCGTGCTCCTTCGACCAGCTCGGACAACTCTCCGTGTTAACAGTTCAATATTATATAAGATTATTTTTACAAAATCAAGTATTTTTATAAAAAATATGGGGTTACCATAAGATAACCCCAAAAAGAATTTTTAATTATTCAACTGTAACTGTACCGTCTTCGTAAACAGTGATTTTGTCACCTGTTTTAACTGTGTTAAGGAATTCTTCACCAAGACAGTCAACTGTTGGCATTGGAGTATCAGTCCATACTGAACCGATAATTGCACCAGCTGCAGCAAGTGAGTCAATATGCTCTGAGAAAAGCATACAAGCAGGGCATCTTTCCATAACCTTTGCACAATAAAGAACAAGACCACCTGTTGTTGAACCTATTGTCTGTGGCAGGCAAAGTGCTGTGCCTACCATTGGTTTTTCATAAATATCAGTATTATTCTGGTCACCACATTTAGCTTGTTTATCTCCAAACTGAAGTGCACCCTGGAAGGAAGCAAGTGTGTTGAAACCACCATGTGAAACAAGAGCTGTTGCTGTTACTGTGCCAGGAACAACCGGACGACCTTTAAATGTTTTCATTTTATTTTGCCTCCTTTGTAATAATGTCAAGTATCTCTTCGCTTGTATAGTAACGAGATGTTGTATATGTACGAAGTTTATTTGAGTTTGTGATTACAGGCATTTTCTTTGCAAGTGGGTTATTCATATACATAAGAGGACAAATATAGCTGAGCACTACGCCTGTTGACTGAAGCTTTGCATACAAATCAGTTTTCTTAAATTCATCACAAACTGCTGGAGGAGCTGTGAATACTGTTGGAATTGAAACCTTGCTTCTTCCGTTCTTTTTAAGACCTTCGAAAACATTATTTGTCCATTCTTTAAGCTGAGCCATTGTCATATGTGGACAACCAACGAAACAGAGCTTAGGAGTTGCTTCAGGATTTTTCCACATAACAGGATATGATTTCTTAACTCTTTCAAGTTCAGCATCATCAATTACATAAACCTGTGCATTTTCAGCAACAAGTGAATCACCCATTTCAACTGCTTCAGGAGTAAGTCCGTCAATATGGAAAAGACCAACAGCACCATTTGATGCACAAGCAGCACCAAAGTCTTTAAGATACGCTTTAGCATCATCATTAAGGTCATTACCAAGCCATTCTGTCATACCTTTAACATATGGAACATCTTCCATAACTTTCATACCGATTGCAGAACCAAGAATCTGTGCTTCAGGTTTTT
>CALBQZ010000149.1 GCA_937899735.1 uncultured Clostridia bacterium
CAAAACCACGAGCATTAGCACCGATAACTGAAATACCCTGCTGGTCACAAGCTGCGATACAACGACGGCAAAGGATACACTTGTTGTTATCTCTTACCATATGAGCTGCTGAATCGTCGAAGTTGTAATGAATCATCTCACCGTCAAATCTGTCTTCAATATCTACACCGAATTCCTTACAAAGTTTCTGAAGTTCGCAAGTTCCGCTACGTACGCATGAAAGACATTTTCTATCGTGATTTGAAAGGATGAGTTCAAGAGTCATTTTTCTTGAATGTCTAACCTTTTCTGTGTTTGTGAAAATTTCCATTCCCTCGTTTACCGGGAATACGCAAGCAGCAACAAGGCTTCTTGCACCCTTAACTTCTACCATACAGATACGACAAGCACCAATCTGGTTGATATCCTTAAGGAAACAAAGTGTAGGGATTTCAATACCTGCATAACGAGCAGCTTCAAGGATAGTGCTGCCCTTTGGTACTGTATAAGGTTTGTTATTAATTTTAATGTTTACCATTTTCTGCACTCTCCTTATTTCTTAATAATTGCGCCGAACTTACAAGAATCCATACATACGCCACACTTGATACACTTGTTAGTGTCGATTGAGTGTGGATTCTTAACTGTACCGCTGATAGCACCAACCGGGCACTTTCTTGCACAGAGTGTACAACCCTTACAAGCGTCAGCAACGATTTCGTACTTAACAAGTTTCTTACAAACACCTGCGGGACAAGTCTTATCAACAACGTGAGCAATATACTCATCCTTGAAGAATTTAAGAGTTGCAAGAACAGGGTTTGGAGCTGTCTGACCAAGACCGCAAAGTGAGTTTTCTTTGATGTAGTAGCAAAGTTCTTCAAGTTCGTCAAGGTCCTTAAGTGTTGCCTTACCGTCAGTAATCTTTTCGAGCATTTCACGAAGTCTCTTTGTACCGATACGGCATGGAGTACACTTACCACAAGATTCATCAACTGTGAAGTCGAGGAAGAATTTAGCGATGTCAACCATACAGTTGTCTTCGTCCATTACGATAAGTCCACCTGAACCCATCATACAGCCGATTGCTGTAAGGTTATCGTAATCGATTGGTGTGTCCATAAGAGAAGCCGGAATAC
The DNA here is from genome assembly GCA_937899735.1 of uncultured Clostridia bacterium. Taxonomy (GTDB): domain Bacteria; phylum Bacillota; class Clostridia; order Oscillospirales; family Acutalibacteraceae; genus Fimenecus. The sequence continues at coordinate 1,119 of CALBQZ010000149.1, forward strand.
ATCCGCCTGAAGGACCACCAGTCTGAGCAGCCTTGAACTTCTTACCATTTGGAATACCGCCGCCGATTTCGTCGATAACTTCACGGAGTGTAGTACCCATTGGAACTTCAACAAGACCTGTATTATTGATTTTACCACCGAGAGCAAATACCTTTGTGCCCTTTGATTTTTCTGTACCCATTGATGCGAACCATTCTGCACCCTTAAGGATAATCTGAGGAACATTAGCAAATGTTTCAACGTTGTTTTCTGTTGTTGGTTTGCCGAAAAGACCTTTAACTGCAGGGTATGGAGGACGAGGTCTTGGTTCACCACGGTTACCTTCGATTGATGTCATAAGAGCTGTTTCTTCACCGCAAACGAATGCACCGGCACCGAGACGGATGTGAAGGTCAAAGTCGAAACCTGAATCGAAAATGTTTTTACCAAGAAGACCATATTCCTTAGCCTGGTCAATAGCAATCTGAAGTCTGTTAACTGCGATTGGGTATTCAGCACGAACATAAACATAACCCTCTGTAGCACCTGTTGCATAACCACAGATAGCCATAGCTTCAATGATACAGTGTGGGTCACCTTCAAGAACTGAACGGTCCATGAATGCACCTGGGTCACCTTCGTCAGCATTACAAACAACATATTTCTGGTCAGCAGCATTAGCAGCTGTGAAACTCCATTTAAGACCTGTTGGGAATCCGCCGCCACCACGGCCACGAAGACCAGAGTCTTTGATTACCTGAACAACCTGCTCAGGTGTGTACTCTGTAAGACACTTAGCAAGAGCCTGATAACCGTCATAAGCTATGTACTCATCAATGTTTTCTGGGTCGATAACACCACAATTACGAAGAGCAACACGCTTCTGCTTTGCATAGAATGTTGTGTCATTAAGAGACTTGATTTCGTCAGGTGTTACTGTTTCATCATAGAGAAGACGAGTAACAATTCTACCCTTGAGAAGGTGTTCCTCAACGATTTCAGGAATATCTTCAACTTTAACCTGTGAATAGAAGCTTCCTTCAGGATAAACAATCATGATTGGGCCGAGAGCACAAAGACCAAAACAACCTGTTTTGATAACTTTGATTTCTTCACTTAAGCCTTTTTCAACAATCTGAGTTTCAAGAGCCTCAATAATTGCTGCGCTGTTTGAAGAGGTACAACCGGTACCGCCGCAAACAAGTACGTGTGAACGATACA
>CALBQZ010000150.1 GCA_937899735.1 uncultured Clostridia bacterium
CTCAGCTCATGTACATTTTCAATGATACCGGCGTATGAACCGTCCTCTTGCATAGTCAAAACAACTGATGCTCTTTGCGGTTCTCCGTTTTCATCAAGATAATACTCAGAGTATGTATCATCAAGTCTGAATCTGAATCCAAGCTCTACCCTTTCTCCCTCGCTGCTTTCCGTCAGATCGTTTATGGAATCATAATACTTACCATCGCAAAGCACCTGCACATCGTATTTCCTGCCCATAGCACCATATACTATAAATCCTATCACCGCAACAACTATTCCGATATGCAAAACATAAAAGCCTATTCTGTAAAACTGCTAATGAATTTAATGGTAATAAATCTGCCTCATTCAACCACTCAATAGTACTAGCTAAAGGTGAAGCTCTATAACGGCCTTTTTCATCAATCAAATAAGATAATGAACCATCATCAGAAAACGAATCTAACAATGGTTCAAACCACTCGTTTAATGTTTTATTGGTAAATGATTTAAAGTCTAAATAATTATCACAAAAAGCAAGATGCTTAACAATCTCTTTCTTGAAACTCATTTTTTCCTCTCATTTAGTTTAATTTCATAACGATACAATATCAAAGTACTCTATTATAAATATAATCGAAATCAAATTACATTTTGTGACAAAATTTTACAAAATTCTTTTTATTGCACTTCAGTTGTTTCGATGCTATACATTTCTTACAGGCAAAGCCTGAATTTATTACATGGATGATACTGTTAGAAAAAGCAACACCTTAGATATTGTATAAATTCATTTTGGAAAATTATTGTACAAATAAAAAGCACCTATGAAGTTAGAAATTCATCTAATTTCATAGGTGTTTTACTATTGTAATTTTATATCAATATTCCATCACAATGGTCGATTTCATGTTGAATTATTTGTGCTGTCCAGCCCGTAAAAGTTTTAATTCGAGTTTGAAATTCAGCTGTTTGCCACTGCACTTTTATACTATTAAAACGCTTACACTTACGGGGACCACCAAGCAGAGAAAGACATCCTTCTTCTGTGTCATATGGTCCTGACTTCTTGATGATTTCAGGATTGAACATAGTCATATATTTACCATTATCATCAAAACAGATGATACGCTTATGTACACCAATCATATTGGCAGCCATACCAACACAACCATCAGCATTAGCAACAAGAGTGTCCAACAAATCCTGTGCCACCTGCAAATCTTCAATTGTAGCCCTTTCCGATTTCATCGCCAACGAAATCGGGTCATGAGTTACTTCTTTAACCATATTTGCATAATACACCTTTACTTTTCTTGAGTTGCATCTTTATATGAACGGGCGCTGTAAATAAAATCTTCTTCAATATCCAAATCATACATTTTAAGCAACGCTCTTATAAAGCAAATGCAGTCAAATGCAGAGAAACCTGAACTTATATAAATACCGGTTCCTTTTTTGAATTCAACATCGCTTTTAACAATTTCTTTGTCATAAGAGAATGCTGGGTTTAACCAATTAGGGAATGTTTCATTATTTTTTGCCATTCTCTTGATGATTGCACTATCCAAATCATATAACTTTTCAGAAACAGAGCGCACCATAGCAGCAAAACTATCTATAACTACCCTCTCACCAAGCAACTCATAATAATTAACATGTTTGTATGTGGCGTTGCTTGGGTCTGTAACATTATATGTCTTGTATCTTGGGTCGCTGAAATCAATTTTTTCAGTTGCTTCTTCAATTGGGAAGAGTTTAAGAATCACTTTAATCAACCTGTCTGCTCTATCCTTAATTGTATCTTCGTTCCAAGAGTCTTTATTTAGCACATCATTATCTAGAATAGTTATGTGTGTTGGATTTTCAGGATTTTCAAGTAATTTCTTTTTTATATCAAATGGCTTATCGCCTAATTCAGAATTGTACCCCGTAAGTGTGAGATTACCAAGTGTGTGTAAATATCTGTCATGCACTTGTTCCCAATTTTCACCAAGCATATTTTGCCATGCTTTTGAAAGATTTTTGTTTTGAGGCATAATATGTTCAATGCTTAATGTTGTAGTATCAATCTTTTCTTTACCCTGATTTTCAACTGCAACAAGAAGGTATTTGCAGAGAGCATTCTTTCTATAAAGATTCTTTTCTCTTAGTGCAAGAGCAAAAGTGTCATCTGATGGAATAGCGTCCCTTGATGTTAACTGACTTAAGAATGACACAACTGCATCATAATAGTGCTGCTTGTTTTCTTGCTTGTTAAAAACACGCTTGTAAAGAGTTTTGTACAGACCTCTCAAAGAATTTGAACTTACTTCGCAAATAAGTCTGCGAATACTGTAATTAAGAAGCATATGAAGAACTTTTGCTAACTCTTCTTTTCCAATTACTTTGTCTTCATAATCATCAAAAACGCTGAACAAGAACAAATACACAGTTGATTGCTTCAGTCGGCGAAGACCGTCAAGGGCATCATTAACATCTTTACCAAGGTTAACATCACCTTTAAGGAAGATGTTATACTGTGTTGCATAGTGAAGCAATTCTGACAGCATCAGTTCATTAGAGTAGTTTTGGTTTCTGAAAAGAGTTTTAAATTCATCATACGCTTCCTTTTCACGAATAAAGCCATCAAGTTTGAAATGAAGATAATCAAGGAAAAAATATGGTAAGTATTCATTACCAAGCATTTGCTCCATTACAAGCCAATAGTCTTCATAAAGACGGTCTTGGTCAATATCTGTCATAAGAACGAAATTACGAATTTTGTCAGCAAGGTTAAGTGGAACACCCGTTGAATTGATTCTCTCAAAAATTTCCTGTTCCTTACCTTTTTCTTCTTCCTCCAGTTTAATCATTGCACATGAAAGATGTTCAATACCGTCATAAATTCTTTCAATAGTAAGGTTTTCATCTTTTTCCAATGCTGATTTTATTAAACGGCAGAATAAATCGTAGTTTTTATAAATACCGCTGGATTTATCCATCTTGTCAACTTGATTACCCATTAAATACAACAACTGTTTATTGTCACTCTTAATAGGTTTAAGCTTCAGTTTGCTGGATTCGTCAATGTTATATTGTTTAAACTTGTCCACATTGAATAACACCGATGTGAGGGCATCTTTTTCTGCTTCGGTTTCTGCAACATCTATTAGTGCTTTTATGAGTATGTAAATCGTTGTTAATCTCTGTTGCCCATCAATGATTACATAATAATCAATTTTATTTTCTGTCTTAAGCAAAGAATACACAACGGACCCGGTAAAATGATAACGGTCCATTTTATGAGCTTGAAGAATATCTTCAAACAATTTTTCGCATTGCTCGGCAGACCACTCATAATTACGCTGGTAAACCGGAATAGAGTATTGCTTTAAGTTTTTATTAATAAAATCATTTGTGAAACTACCCTTGTCTATCTTCATTTTTCATTACCTCATTTTTTTGATACTTGCATTTTATCATGTGATGTAATTCGCTTCAGGGAACGCGATATAAAAACATTCCGCCGTTTTGTTTTAGCCATAAGTGGCATTTTTTATAGTCAGGAAAAACCTTATCGATTTCTGCGTAAAACTTTACCGAATGGTTCATGTGCTTTCTATGGCACAACTCATGCACAACAACACTATCAATAATTTCATCGGGGAGCAACACTAAAAGACAGTTGAAATTCAAATTACCTTTTGATGAACAGCTTCCCCAACGAGTGTGTTGACTTCTGATAGTGATTTTATTGTATGTTACACCGATTTTCTCTGCATAAAACTCTGCACGCTTTGGAATATCAAGTTTAGCTTTTGCCGTGAATTGTTTTATTTCGTCCTGTGTGTAGGGCTTCAAATCATCCAAAACCTTCTGTCGCTCGTTAAGTTTTGTAAGATATTTATCAATCCACGGTTTCTTTGAGTCAATAAATTTGTAAATCTCTTTTTCTTTCATGTGAGCAGGTGTGCGCGCAATTATTTCACCTGGTTTCAACTCAATTGAAAGTGTTTTTCTGTTGCTACGAATAATTGTAACTTTTACATTAGAAACCATTAAGCTATCTCACACCTTCTCGTATTAATTCAAATGAAGCAAATCAACTCTGTAAGCAACTATGCTGCTGTAATGCTGTTGTGCATAATATCAACGATATTTCGAAGTATCTGAGCCTGAGTACCAAACATTGTGATAATGTCATACCTGTCAAACGGTGATTTTTCAATCAAGTCTTCTGCTTCAATATCACCATTTTCACGTACATAATCAATAATTGATTTTACGAATTCTTGCTGTTGTGAATTGAAAGTATTACCACTTAAGAATTCGCCGAATTTTTCATTGATAGCATCTTGTTCGATACCAACAATTGAACGTATGAATGCAGCAAGATTATCAATATTTGTAATCTTTTGATATTCGTCCTTCGTACCAAGTTCTTCCCAAAGAACACGTTCAAGTTCTTTAAGGTCATTAGAGTCAATTGGCTCAAGATTACGGATTTTTTGAATAGTTGGATTATTGGTGTTTTCTGCAAGATAATCAATAACCTTCTCTTTATATGTTCTTATATCTATAAGACCATTTCCATGATATCCACCTTCAAGGGTTTCATCAATGGTGTCAATATCAACCGGTTCATCCTGTGGTCTAATGTACTGCATAAGGTCACGAACTTCATCGCGATACTTTTCAAGGTCACTGATTGTAGGTCTATCCCAAAAATCTGCACCTGCAAGTATTTTAAGTGTATCTGCCTTTGCTCTTACACTATCGATGGTCGCATAGTCAAGAAGAATTCTTGCAGATTTTCTTACCATAGTAACTTGCCTTGTTGCTTCACTGATGTTACCATTTGCAAGAACCGAAAGTTCAATATTGAACATCTTAACATCAAATGCAAGGGCCTTTTTATCTTCACCGATATCACTATCGATAAGTTTTGAAATGTGAAGTTGCATTTCTTTTGCATCAAGAATTGAAATTGCTTGCCAACGTTCTTGGTCGCAGAATCTATCAACATAAGCCAGTTCTTCTCTTACAGAAATTCTTGCACTATTAGCCTTTACCCCAAGAACTTTATTAATTAGTTCGGGCTTAATTTTGTCATAATATGCTTTGTGTTCAGGGTTGGTTTGATGCTCAATCTTTTGCAATTCAACAAGCAAATTGAGTTTTGCATCAAATAATCTTTGTGAAATTGATTTTGAAACGATGTTATCAATACCGTTAGGATTTTGGTCAAAGAATTCAAAGTTTCCGCAGTAATCGAAAATAAGGAAAAACTCTTTGTCTTTACCGTCAATAAGGC
>CALBQZ010000151.1 GCA_937899735.1 uncultured Clostridia bacterium
GCAATCTTTGCACAGTGAGTTGTTTTACCTGAACCCTGAAGACCACACATCATAACGATTGTTGGTGGATGGCTTGCATAAGCAAGTCTTGTCTGAGTACCACCCATAAGGTCAGTAAGCTCTTCGTTTACGATTTTAATAACCATCTGTGCAGGTGTAAGACTTTCCATAACCTGAGCACCGATTGCTCGCTCAGTAACTTTTGCAGTAAAGTCCTTAGCCACCTTATAGTTAACGTCAGCTTCTAAAAGTGCAAGTCGAACTTCACGCATTGCCTCTCTGACGTCTTTTTCATTAAGACTACCCTTGCTTTTCAGTCGTTGAAAAGCGGATTCAAGTCTGTCGGATAAACCTTCAAACGCCATTACTTCCTCCTATTCCGTCAAAGAAAGTGCAATTGACTTTATCTTAACTGATTTATCGTTAATTTCGCGGGAAAGTCCATTAGCAAGGTTATACTCGTTAATCTCATCAGCATACTTTGATATATCTTCTAGACCTCTGTTAATCTTCTCAAGTTTTTTTGAGAACTTCAGTTTTGATTCCATATCAAATAAAAGCGCTTCTGCTCTTTTAATTGCATCACGTACACCCTGACGGGTAATTCCCTCATTTTCTGCGATTTCTGAAAGAGAAAGGTCGTCATTGTAGTAAAAGTTAAGATAATCACGTTGCTTGTTTGTTAAAACTTCACCATACAAGTCAAGAAGCATTGTGATTTCAATACTATTTGCCACTTCTGACACCGTCCTTTCTGCAAAAAATCGTTCTGTAAAGCATAAACACTTTACAGAACGACATTATACTAAATAACTATTTATTTGTCAAGAGTTAATTTACGATATCATTCCAACTAATGCTTGCGTTTTTATCACCATCTGTGGCACCATTGATAAAGAATCCATCTTCCTCTTTAGAAGGTGACATATTAACTGCATCTTCAGGATTAATATTAAAGCCTTCTTCGTCAACAAGGTAAACTTTTTCGTTATTTTTATTGAAAACATAAGCGCCTTTTTCGTCAACATTTGTTGTGATTTCAGGTTTTGTTGACTGCTCTGGCTGTCCTTCATATTCATCTTTCTTACATGCAGCAAAAAGCACTGCGACGAGGAGAAGTACAACTGCAACTAAAACAATTTTTTTATTCATAAAGCCAAACTCCTTTTAGGATTAATTTATTAATATAATTTTATCATAGGTAATACAAAATTGCAATAACTATTTCAACTCAGCAATGGTAACTCCTTCTTCGCCCTCACCAAAAGTTCCCACACGGAAAGTACGGATGTTTGGATGTTTACGAAGATATACATGTATACCTTTTCTTAAAGCACCTGTGCCTTTACCATGAATAATTGTAATTTCATTAAGTCCTGTTCGAAGAACACCGTCAATGAACTTATCGAGGTCCAGCATAGCTTCTTCAACAGTTGTACCACGCAAGTCAATACTTGAATTTGAAGATGCAGTTGCTTTTGATGAGCCTGTATGAACTGTTCTCATATTGCCCATCTGCTTTTTAGGCTGTTTTTTGCCACCAATCAAGCGAATATCGGAAACATCGGCTTTCATCTTAATCATACCCGACTGCACCTGAACCATATTTTTCTTTTCGTCAACAGATATAACCTCTGCTTCCCCACCGAGAGATTTCACAAAAACTCTGTCACCGACTTTCAATGGTCTTGGTAAGGTATAATCTCCATCTTCATTTTCAAGAGAGTTACTGATTTCGTCCATTTTGTCAAGCTGGCGTCCCATAGCAGCTTTGGCTCTCCTTGCAATTTCCTGCAAGTTCTTTTCTTTTGCTTGTTCTTTTTTCAGCTGTTCAATTTCAAGAAGCAACGTATTACCTGCTCGACGAGCATTCTCAACAATTCGTTCTGCTTCCTGTTTTGCACGAGCTATTTCTTTTTCACTTTGAGCCTTTGCCTTTTCCAAAGCTTTTTCAGCATTTTCTTTCTGACGAAGAATATTGAGTTTCTCCTCTTCAAGTTTTTCTTTATCTTCTTCCAATGCTTTTCTTGCGGTTTCAAGAGTATCAACAGCATCTTCAAAACGGGTATCTTCCTCAGAAATAATCGCTCTTGCAAAATCAGTAATGCTTTCGTCAATTCCAAGTCGTCCTGCAATTGCCAACGCATTTGAACGACCGGGCATACCGATTAAAAGTCGATAAGTAGGCTTTAAAGATGCAACATCAAATTCGCAACAGCCATTCTCCACTCTGTTAGTTTTCAAGGCATATTCCTTGAGTTCGGAATAGTGGGTTGTTGATGCAATTTTTGCACCCTTTTGTCTTAAATTTTCAAGAATTGCTACAGCTAACGCAGCACCCTCAATAGGGTCAGTACCTGCACCCAACTCATCAATAAGTACTAAGCTTCTATCGTCAACAGTATTAAGAATGCCTACGATTGTTGACATATGTGCAGAGAAAGTTGAAAGGGACTGCTCAATGCTCTGCTCGTCACCGATATCTGCAAGAACATTATCGAAAACAGAAATTCGGCTGTTATCCGTAACGGGAAGCATAAGTCCACATTCTGCCATCAATGTCAGAAGACCGATAGTTTTAATTGAAACTGTTTTACCACCTGTATTTGCACCTGTGATTACAAGGGAATCGAAATCAATTCCAAGGGAAATATCAACAGGGACAACTTTTTTAGGGTCAATAAGTGGGTGTCTTGCTTTTTTGAGTAAGATTTCACCGTCGTTATTGAGAATTGGTCGGCTTGCTTTCATTTTATACGCAAGGTGAGCTTTTGCAAAATGCAGGTCAAGCATTACTGCTGCATCAAAGCTTATTTTAATTGTATCTTCAAACTCCCCTGCCATTTGAGAAAGTTCTGCCAGAATTCTTTCGATTTCATCCTGCTCTCGGCTTTCAAGGACTTTGATTTCGTTGTTTGCTTCAACAACAGCAGCAGGTTCAATGAATACAGTTGCACCACTACCTGAGGTATCGTGTACCATACCTGCAACCTCGCCACGGTTTTCTGCTTTTACAGGTACTACAAAACGACCATTACGTTGTGTGATAATTCCGTCACGAAGAACCTTTGAATAATGGCTTGAATGAATCATATGATCAAGCTGTTCACGAATTTTATTTTCATAATGACGTTTTTTTCGTCTTATTTCCTTAAGCTCAGGTGAAGCGTTATCGCTGATTTCAGTTTCACTTATAATTGCATTTGTAATTTTTTCTTCAAGATATTTATTAGGATAAAGGGAATTAAACAAGTCATCAAGGCTTGTCTGCATACCTGCACATTTTTCGTGCCACGTACAGATTCCACGAATAATTTTAAGTGTTACTGCGATTTTTAATAGTTCACCTGCAGAAAGTGAACCGCCTGCACTTGCTCTGCTTAAAGCATTATTGACATTCTGGAGTCCACCAAAAGACGGTGCACCGAATTTGGCAATAAATATGTATGCCGCTTCGGTTTTATCCAACAGCTCAAGCACCTCAAAATAATCTGATGATGGCTTGATTTCAAGTGCTTTTTCTTTACCATCAGCACTACTTGCCGTGTCGGAAAGCATTTTGAGTATCTTATCAAGTTCAAGTGAAATATAATGTTTATTCAAATTCATTTTGTTATTTCCTTATAAAATTCAAGTGTTTTAAAATTTCTTTGAAGTTTAGAGAGTAAGTATTTTTCTGTTATGTATGACAAGTCAGGTAGTGCAGACTCCTCCATTTTGAATGAATAGATTTTCTCAAAATCCGAAAATGCTATATGACGAAGTGCTTTGATAAGCCCGATATCGAGTGGAAAAAGCATACTGTTTGACATACAGTTTTCACAGTAAAGAAGTCCGTCCTCCACATCAAAATACATTGTATCCGTTTCGTACTCACCACATCTGTCACAAGCAACAAGATTAGGCATATAACCTGCAATACATATAAGTCTTAGTTCCGTTATTGCTTTAACTTGTTCAGCAGGCATTTTCCCCTTTGCAAGGAAATGCAGTGAATTGAGTATAAGTCGCAGATACTCCTCGGCAGGCTCATCCTCCTGCACCAAGGTTATTATAAGTTCCGAGAAATACTGTGCAAGTGCCAACTTTTCAAGGTCATCTCTAAGTTCAAAGAAAAGCTCGATAGGCTCAGCCTCGTCGATTATGTAACTTTCCTTGGTTTTGTAAAGACAGAGCTTTGAAAAACAGAACATTCCCGTAGAACTATTCTTACGGTTATTGACGGATTTTGCTCCTCTTACAAAAGCACGCACAAGCCCGTTGTGGCGTGTTAATACCGTAACGAGCTTGTCTTTTTCACCAATAT
>CALBQZ010000152.1 GCA_937899735.1 uncultured Clostridia bacterium
ACAAACTCATTTCACATATCCTCCATATTTCATTCCACACATATTAAATATAAAATGTATTATTCATTAATACTAAATCTCTTTTTAAATCATATCACATTAACTTAAACTTTTCAATAAAGAACGATTTTACTGTGTACTTTAGAACGGACAATTCGTGAATTGTCCCTACAAAATCTTCATATTAAAATCAATTCGGCGGGGTCAAGACCCCGCCCTACTGTTATATATAGTTTTTCGGGCTGCCGAGGTCGTCAGCCCCTACACTTTGCGCTTTGCACTTTGCATTTTATAATCTTACTGATATTCCGTTGTCCTTGAGATAGTGTTTTAAGTCCATAATTGGGATTTCGTTGAAATGGAAAAGGGATGCTGCTAATACTGCATCAGCTTTACCTTCGTTGAAGGCATCAAGGAAATGAGATTTTGCACCTGCGCCACCTGATGCGATTACAGGTACGCCAACACATTCTGAAACAGCACGGTTAAGGGCATTATCATAGCCTTGTTTTTGTCCGTCGCAGTCCATACTTGTTAAAAGTATTTCCCCTGCTCCCCTTTTAACTGCTTCTTCAGCCCATTTAACAGCATCAATGCCTGTTGGAATTCGTCCGCCATTGAGATATACTTCCCAACCCTTATCATTTCGTTTTGCATCAATAGCACAAACCACACATTGGCTACCAAATTTATAAGCAGCCTCACTTATAAGGTCAGGATTTCGCACAGCGGCAGAATTAACTGAAATCTTATCAGCACCTGCACGGAGTAATTCTTTAAAATCATCAACTGTTCTTATTCCACCACCAACTGTGAACGGAATAAAGATATTATCGGCAACCTGACGGACGATTTCGAGCATTGTTCCCCTGCCCTCATGTGTGGCAGTAATGTCAAGGAGTACTAACTCGTCAGCCCCTTTTTTATTATACTCAATAGCACATTCCACAGGGTCACCTGCGTCACGGATATTTACAAAGCTTACGCCCTTTACAACTCGTCCGTTTTTAACATCAAGGCATGGTATAATTCTTTTAGCGTACATTACTTTACCTCCATTGATGCGAAATTTTTAAGAATCTGAAGTCCCACATCGCCACTCTTTTCAGGGTGGAACTGGGTTGCGAAAATATTGTTTTTACCAACAGCAGAATGAAAATCAATTCCGTAGTTTGTAACTGTTGCGATGTCATTTTCATCCTCTGCATGGAGATAATAGGAATGAACAAAATAAACATAGGCGTTTTCGGGAATATCTTTAAAGAGAGTATCATTTTGCTTTATGCTCAATGAATTCCAGCCGATATGAGGAATTTTAAGACCCATTTCAGGTGAGAATTTCTTGATTTTACCCTTGAAAATTCCTAATCCCTTTACCCCTGGGGATTCTTCGGACTCTTCAAAAAGAAGTTGGAGACCTAAGCAGATACCTAAAAATGGTTTACCACTCAAAGCACACTCTTTTACAGTTTCTACAAGTCCGTTTGTAGCCATTGAGTCCATAGCGTCGCCAAATGAGCCAACACCCGGCAAAAGAACTTTATCTGCAGAGAGAATGGTTTCGGGATTATCTGTTATTACATTTTCGGCACCGATGAAATCAAGTGCTTTCTTAACACTCTGCAGATTTCCTGCGCCATAGTCAATAATTGCAATCATATATGTCATTCCTTGAAAAATAATGTTATTATTTTAGCACGGTAAAGCGAAAAAATCAATATGTAAATATGATACAAAAAACAAATATAAAAACCGGATATTTCGTCATAGATAAAAGTTGACTTTTACATTTTTTTCTTATAAAATCTAAATTGACGGAGGTGCATACCAGTGAATGATATTTTAAATAAAAAAGGTTTTATCAGCGATATGGACGGTGTTATCTATCATGGTAACAAAATTTTGCCAGGTGTTGCTGAATTCGTAAACTGGATGATAGACAACGATAAAAAGTTTGTATTTCTAACAAATAGTCCTGAAAAGACTCCTCACGAGTTAAGTATGAAGCTTGAAAGAATGGGTCTTAAAGTTTCTGCTGACCATTTCTACACAAGCGCTATGGCTACTGCTGCATTTTTGAATTCACAGAAACCCGGCTGTACCGCTTATGTTATTGGTGAAGGTGCTCTTGCAAAGGCTCTTTACGACCAAGGAATTTATATGAATGATGTTAACCCTGACTATGTTGTTGTTGGTGAAACAAGAACATATAGTTTTGAGAAAATCGAAAAGGCTATTGAATTAGTCCTTAAGGGTGCAAAGCTTATCGGTACAAACCCTGACATCACAGGTCCTACTGAAAAAGGTATTATGCCTGCAACAGGTTCACTTATTGCACCGATTGAAATTGCAACAGGCAAAAAGGCATATTTTGTTGGTAAACCAAACCCGGTTATGCTTCGTCACGGACTTCGCAAGCTGGGTTGTCACAGTGAGGAAATCGCATTTATCGGTGACAGAATGGATACTGACATTATCGCAGGTATTGAGTCAAATGTTGATACGGTTCTCGTACTTTCAGGTGTTACATCAATGGAGACTATCGACCTTTTCCCATACAGACCTAAATACATTTTTGAAAATGTTGGAGAAATCCTTACAAAAGAATAAAAAATACAAAATAAAATTCTCCCTTTCCTTATCGGATTGGGAGATTATTTTTATTGTTTAAAGCTTATCAATATCTGCATCTGTAATCATATGGAAGCCTGCTTCTTCCAATACTTTTTCTGCCATATCGTTATCAGCAACACGAAGAACAACGTAAGCGTGTTTTTCTGTTCTTGCCATGAAGGCATAAAGATATTCCATATTGATATCGGCTTTATCAAGAACTTCCAATGCCTTTGAAAGCTTACCCGGCTGGTCACCAATTTTAACGCCGACAACATCGGTCATTTTAAGAAGATATCCTGCCTCTGTCAATGCTTTTGTTGCGGTGTCATTATCATTTACAATAAGACGGAGAATACCGAAATCCTGTGTGTCTGCAATAGAAAGTGCTCTCATATTGACATTATTCTTTGAAAGAATATCTGTAATATTGACCAACGTGCCCTGCTTATTTTCAACAAATATAGTTAACTGTTTTAATGACATAGTATATTTTCCTTTCTATTAATCGTAAAGTTTACGTTTATCAACAACACGAACTGCCTTACCTTCACTACGTGCAATACTCTTTGGAGCAACAAGGTGAACGGAAGGATTGATACCAAGCATAATCTTCATAGCATTTGCAAGTGATTTTTCCTGTGCTGTAATACCGCTGACAGTATCGGAGAACTTTTCAGGATTCATTTCAACAAGCACATCAAATGTATCGTTATTCTTAACTCTGTCAATGATAATCTGATAGTTAGGCTGATAACCTTCGTTAAGAAGGACGGTTTCAATCTGACTTGGGAATACATTGACACCACGGATAATAAGCATATCGTCACTTCTGCCCATTGGTTTAGCCATTTTAATAAATGTTCTTCCACAAGAGCATTTTTCACGAGTGAGTACACAAATATCCTTTGTACGATAACGAAGAAGTGGGAAAGCCTCCTTATCAAGGGCTGTGAACACTAATTCGCCCTTGCTTCCCTCAGGTAAAACCTCACCTGTCTCAGGGTCAATAATTTCTGCCAAGAAATGGTCTTCGTTAATATGCATACCTGTCTGTGCTTCACATTCGAAAGCAACACCGGGACCGGATGTTTCAGTAAGTCCATAGATATCGTAAGCCTTGATGCCAAGTGTTTCTTCAATCTGATGACGCATTTCATTAGTCCATGCCTCAGCACCGAAAATACCTGCTTTAAGTGGAATCTGGTCAGGTGTGTAACCCTGCTCCTTAAGGGATTCACCCATATACGCAGCATATGATGGTGTGCAACAAAGAATTGTAGAATTAAGGTCCATCATGAACTGAATCTGACGGTCAGTATTACCTGATGACATTGGAAGTGTAAGACAACCAACCTTATGTCCACCACCATGAAGACCTGCACCACCTGTGAAGAGTCCGTAGCCGTAAGCTACCTGTAAAACATCTTCATCAGAGCCACCTGCTGCAACGATAGCACGAGCACAGCAATCTTCCCACAAGTCAACGTCGTGCTGTGTGTAGAAAGCAACTACACGACGACCAGTTGTACCTGATGTTGAGTGAATTCTTACACATTCATTAAGAGGCTTTGCAAGTAGTCCATATGGATAAGCATCTCTTAAATCAGCTTTTGATAAGAATGGAAGCTTATGTAAATCCTCAATACCTTTGATATCTTCAGGTTTAACACCTTTTTCATCCATTAAATTCTTGTAATAAGGCACATTTTCGTAAACATGCTTTACTTGTTTTACCAATTTTTCCGATTGAAGCTTTTTAATTTCCTTCTCCTGAGCCTTTTCCCGTTCCGCTTTTTGACGCTTCAAATAGCCCTGCGACAGCTGTTCCATATCCCCTCTGGATTTAGGCAGCTTTTTGGTCTGCAAGAATTCCTCATAGGCATTGCAGTGCAGCTCCACCTCATCGGTGAAGGCGATCTGCTTGCCATGGTCCAGCCACAGAATCTTGTTGCACATACTCCGGACCTGACCAATGGAATGTGAAACCAGAATGCCGGTGACACCACTGGTAAGGATCTCTTTCATTTTCGCTTCGCTCTTCTTCCGGAAAGCACCGTCGCCAACGCTAAGCACTTCGTCCAGAATCAGAATATCCGGACTGACCAGGCAGGCGATCGAAAACGCCAGGCGGCTCTTCATACCGCTGGAAAGCTGTTTGAAAGGATGCTCCTGAAAATCCTTCAACTCCGCAAACTCAATGATGCTGTCATACATCTCATTCATAAATGCACGGGTGTAGCCAAGCATCGCACCTCGCAGATAGGTATTCTCCCGGACAGTCAGATCATTGTCAAAACCGCTGGCCAGTTCCAGCAGTGCAGCAATGGTGCCGTTGATTTCCATGTTTCCCTCTGTAGGGATCATGATACCGGAAACTGCTTTCAGCAGGGTGGATTTTCCTGCGCCGTTGGTGCCGATGATGCCCAGCATATCGCCGCTTTCCAGTTCAAAGGAAACATTCCGGTCCGCCCAGAATTCGACGACCTTGTATTTTCCCGTGAGCTTTCGCATCACGTATTCTTTCAGTCCGATGGACTTGAAATCGCCCTTGATGTAGCGGATGGATACATTATTTGCTTTGATAATCGCCATAACGCATCCTCCTTACACGTAATA
>CALBQZ010000153.1 GCA_937899735.1 uncultured Clostridia bacterium
GTCTTTACTGTCAAAGAGAGCTTGTAATTCTTCGAAGGTAAGCACTGCATCTACATAAGGCTTAACAGAATCAAGTTGCGCTTCTGCTTTTTTAGCTGTGCAAGGGCCTATGAACACAACCTTTGCATTTTCACTTGTTTCTTTTATGTACTTTGCAAGCATTGCCATAGGTGATAAGTTGTGTGAAACATAAGGCACGAGAGCAGGAAATGCAGACTTAATATATTGCACAAATGCAGGACAACATGAGCTTGTTAAGAATTCTTTTTCACTAAGTTCTTTTGCCTCCTGCATTGCGACCATATCAGCACCAAGAGCTGCTTCAACAACAGTATAAAAACCAAGTTTTTTCAGTCCTGTAATTACCTGACCTAATTTTGCATAAGTAAACTGACTTGAAACTGACGGGGCAACAATAGCATAAACTTTATACTTTTCATTGTTCTGACTCTTTTTGATGATATCAATAACATTGAGAATGTATGATTTATCACTTATTGCGCCGAAAGGACACTGATATACACACGCACCACATTGAATACACTTGTTATTATCAATTGCAGCGGCATTATCGTCATTAATCGAAATCGCTTTAACTTTACAAGCATTTTGACAAGGACGCTTACGGTTTACAATCGCAGCAAAAGGACAAACCTTTGCACACTGACCACACTCAACACATTTCGTTTTATCAATATGTGCCACATGATTATGGTCAAAAGAAATCGCACCACGCTTACAAACATCTTCACATCTGTGAGCAAGGCAACCACGGCAAGAATCTGTTACTTCATATCCTGCTGCAGGGCATTCATCACAAGCGATATCGATAACTTCAATCACATTAGGATTTTCTTTATCTCCACCCATTGCAAGTTTTACACGTTCACCAAGAATTGCTCGTTCTTTATAAACACAACAACGCATAGTAGGCTCTTTGCCGGGAGAAATTGTTTTTGGAATATTCCAAAGATTTTCAATAAGAGTGTCATTCCAGCTGTGCTTTGCAACTTCACGCAAAACCTTATATTTAAGGTACTGTACTTTTGTATCAAATTTTCTCATAATGTCATCTCCTTAGAAATAACTTACTTTAATCCTTTTGCCCATTTTTTTGAGAGACTTTGAAAGTTCCTCAACAAGATTCATCTTAATATTGAAATTTATAGGCAGGTCGGGATTCTGATGAGCAGGGTTAATTGCACGACCAACATAGAAATTGATGTCAGTAGCTTCTTCAAACAACAGACGGCAGATAAGAGAAGCACCGTCTTTTTTGAAACTCCAATGCTCATAATGCTTGTTTTCGCCAAGGTAGTCCTCAGCATACTCAACGACTTTATTGACAGTGATAACACCTTCTGTGACCAGGTCAACACCTTCTAATTCTGCAATAGGAGGAACATCGCTCTGCTCAAAATTAAGCGATGCTTTGAGCGGTTTTCGTAAAAACTTAGCAGCAATTGAAGATGTTGTCCCGCCACAAATGATATGTTTTCCTTCTTTTGAGAAGAAAAGTGACATCATTCTATCAGCATCATCACGATTTGATGGAGGTCCGAAGAGCATATTCATCGGAACTCGTTTTCTGATACGAACTACACAAGCAGTTGCATCGTCACCAGGCTTATGACCATAAAGCTTATCACACTCATCAACAAGCATTGTCGAAAGAGTTTTAGCAGTATAACCTGCCGGTGCAAGAGTTTCAATAAACTCAATAATATCTTCTCTTTTCCAACCGAAATTATATGACATACCAATTCCGGCGTGAGGACAACCATCACTCATAGCAACGAAAATATCGTTTTCTTGTAATTTGATAACTGATTTGAATATCTTTTTACCACCAATATTCATTTCAGTTTTTGGGTAATCCCAATTTTGTTCATCACGGATAATAATAGCGTGAGGATTATCATATTGAATAAGCTCAGCAGTGTGATTATTTTTAAGATGAATAATTGTAAATGTTGAATATGCAACACCTCTGACTGAACAAACAGGTAAAGTTGCAGCAATAGTCTCAACACATTCTTCAAGGGACAAGCCCTCAGCAAGCATTGTTGAAATAATTTTTGATGTAAGCGTAGAAAGAATACTTGCTTTTACACCACTACC
>CALBQZ010000154.1 GCA_937899735.1 uncultured Clostridia bacterium
GTGAAAACGGTGACATCAATGTAAATGACCTGATTGAAAAATCACCATTTGATAACTATGACATTATCACAATGTTCGGTGCTCAGGCTCAAATCTTACGAAACATCGTTGACATAATGCACAACAGCATCACCGCAGCATGATGGAATATGGGAATGCATATTCTGAATATTGATGATTATCATAAACACTTGAAATCCAAATAGTTTTGTGTTATAATATTGTTGCCGATAAGAAAATTTTCTTTTGGCAGTTGGAGCTTAAAAGACAGAACCAATCGACACACTTTTAATTAATATTTTTGGAGTACGAGAATTAATGAGCGCTGAAAGAGGCGTGCTTAAAGACAAATAATGATTTCTAAAAACGAAGTCACTCTATCAATTCGATAGGGTGACTTTTTTGTTTTTTACGGTGTTCTTTGAAACTAAATAAATCCTAGCATTTACTATTTTGAATTTTTAAAGTACAACTATTAATTCCGCAAAAAACAAGGCCGCCTTCATGGTATACCGAACTGTGTGGGTTAATTAAGTTGAAGGCGGCTTAGCTTATCTTCTTCAAGACGAAGAAGATAACTCCCTAGACCTTTTGACACTTGCGTATCAAAAGAGGGAGTGCTCCCGCAGGGTCTCGCGGAGCGTATAACCACGCAATTGTGCGACATAAAACAAAAAAAATATAATATGAAAGGAGCATTTTTATGTCAGTAACTAATACTTTTCACAGCTCAACTAAGGGCAATTCTATCGGAGGTAAAGGGAAATTAAGTGCTGTTCAACTACATAATGAACGTGGTTATTTTTCTTTTGACTATGACAAAAACAAAATTTTTTCTTTGATAGGAGATGTTTCTCAATTGACAAATTCAGTTGAAAATTATATCAATTTAAATTTCCAATCAGCCATTGACGAGTACAATGAAAAACAGAAGAGGGCAGATAGAAAGATTAAGAAAACACCGTTTGAATATTTTTCGGATAATAAAAATCTTGATATTGCTAATGAAATTGTTTTTCAAATTGCCGATAAAGAATTTTGGTCTGCAACCAGAATTGAAAAAGAAAAAGTTGTAAATGGGAAAAAGCATATAATAAAAGACTTCCCAGATGAAGTAAAAATGATAATGAATAACATCTTTTTAAAACAGGCAAAGGCTTATGAGAACATTTATAAAACACATTCCAAAGTGATTTTGAAAAGAATAATAGAAGATTACACTTTTTCAAAAGATGTAATTTCATCATTTACAGAAGATGAAATTGAACTGTTTTCAAAAGGAAAAGGTCTTAAGAAAGATAAAAAAGAAGAATATATTAATTCCCTTACAGATGAACAAAAAGAAAAATATGAACGGTTTTTAAGCGCTGAAGCGACTATTGATTTTGTTGAAAAAAAGAGAATTATATCAAGAATCGAAGATGGTAAAATAACTATAAAAATCATTAATCTTGCATCTCATTTTGATGAATGGAGTCCACATGGACACGGAGTTTCTGTTTGTTCTGTTAAGGGATTTGAGAATGGATTAAATGAAAGAGTAGCCAAAAGTGTTGTTCTTAATAGGTGGAGTCTTGAAGTAATTCAGGATGTAATGCACGATATAGCAGAAAAGGAAATGGCAAAATATCCTAAGCTTTTTACAGCAAAATTAGAAGAAAAACAAAAGGGAAGGAACTACGATTTTGGTGTATTTGGATATAAAATGATGAAGTATCAAGAGGAACTCGATAGGTTAATTCGGAATTTACATGATTTAGAGAATAAGATAACCGAAGCCGAAAAGGAGCATGAAGAAACAAAAGATTTTTATCGGTCAATGGAAAATCAAATAGATAAATCTGTCCGTAAGAAGTACAATGAGGCATTGAATTTAACTAATCAGATAGAAAAATTGACAGAAATAAAGTCAGAATCCGAGAAAAGTGAAGTTATAACTGAGATGGAACTTATTGTGAACAAGGTTATCGATATGGTTAAAAGAGTTAATGAATTTACATTTAGTGTGAGGGAAGAGGAAAAGCATGGCGGGTTGCAAATAGCAACTCTTGCAAAAGATTTTGCGTGGGATTGGCAACAAATAAATGAAAGTGTATTTACCTTATTAAAAACATTACTCGAACAAATAAAAAGTATGGTAATTTTTGAGAAAATAAAGGATCTGAATGTTTCTGATTGTGATATTCTAAATCTACAAGACCGTATATCAAAAGCGACATCTGAGTATGATAAAAATAAGATATTTGAGAGTGATAAAAAACCTAAAGATGATTTCCGTTTTGATAAATAAATGAATAAGTATTTTACAAAAAAGGCTCCATTCGGTTATGCACCGAGTGGAGTTTTGCGTCACGGCATAGAGTGATTCATGCTTGTTACCTACAATTGATTGTTCATATCCATTCTAATTGTTTTTAATTATACTCTGTTTTCGAGCGACTCAATAGGCAGTCCGTAAGCTCTTGTAAATCTGTAAACGACTTGAATGACTTTTCCATCGACTGTACGAACATATGGTTCAGTCACATTGGCTACTGCAAAAGATTTGGGATGTTCAGCCATATACTCAAGGCTATAACCTGTCCACTCAGTAAAATCTTCAAGCATCTCACCAGTTAAAGCATCGATTCTTTCTGATTTTTCCATGGTTTCGATACTCCCAGGAACAACATATCCAACCCAAGGTGAACCATCTGTACAAAGTTGTCTATACACTTTATAAAATTCATCTGTAAACAAGTCGTATGTATAGTCTTCTATTGCATAATGATAAATTTCTTGTGGAGAATTATAACCTTCAACAGTGAAAATGCCTAAATATTCACAATTGATATTAGAGGTTGGGTGAAAGCCAAAATGCTTTTCAAATTCATTTTTAAACTCCTGATGTGAAGTGTTGTCAGCTTTATAAACACTCATGCAGGCAGCATAGTCAAAAGAGGTTGTTCCTACAGGTTTATTTTCGTGTTCATATACATCAAGTTCACCTGTAAAAATTTCGTAGTTTTCATCATAACTGGTATCGTTTTCATTGCTTTCGTTTTGATTGTTATCAGGAGTATTTGGCATAAAGATTGAAAGAATTGCAAGAATAATTGAAATAATTTTTGAAATAATTGAGTTCATAATAATACCTCTTTTCTTGTTTTAGTCATTATTTATTGTGCTCTCGTGATGATACATTGCTAAGTAATCTTTTGCATATTTCATATTCTGATAGCTTTGGTATAAAGTAACGAGGCAGGGGATAACAGGTAGCATCATAACAGCTAAAAAACCAAGTGCGAGACCAAACACAAAGGCAACTAAATCGATAATTAGGAAGGGGACAATATGATAGGCGAGTGAACCACATTTAAGAATAACCCTAAAAATGTTTATTGGTGAAGTAATAACAGTAGCGATTATTCCACTGAACCACGATAGAAGAATTAAAAATATAAGTAACTCGTTACCAACATAATTGACATTGCCTATAAGTAATCCGCCGATTGAACCTAATGTAGCTATTCCTGTGCAGATAAGTTTAAATTTCCATTTCCGTTTTTCTTTTTCATACAACTTTGTTGCATAATCAGGGTCGGTGATTACCACCTTTTCAAATAAGTTTATTTTTTTGATTTTTTTACTCATAAAGATTCTCCTTTGTTAATTTTTCTATTTTCTCTTATTCGTGCGCTTTTGTTTTGTAGAAAAAATGATTAAGTGAGAAAAGCTATACAATCACTCCTTTAATGTAGAATTCTGTTTCATATCTGTTTTTGGACATAAAAAAGCCCGATAGCTTAATGCCATCGGGCTTGGTTCCTGAAATATACTTAATAATTAAAACGCATCGAAAACACAAGCCCATAAGCTGTGATACAATCACAACCCTTGATAGCAAATATGTTTCCGAGTGAATAGCCAAGACTCAGAGTTTGAGTTAATTAATCACGCTATTGCTTAGGGTAGCCTGACATTCTCTACGTTTTTGTCGTCCATCTTTATTGCTAAAAGCAATAAAAGCGTAGCACCTCTGGTCAGGGTCCTTTATATAGTTGCGATGAAGCATACCAAGGACGGTCAGCCACCTCAACGCCCTGAAATTAATCAGTGAAAACATAATAATTCAGAATTATCATTTTGTCAAGCAATATTTTTAGTATTAATTTTTCTGTAGAGGATTTTTGCTCGATTAGAACAATAGTATTATAAAAGACAACAAGTTGTTTATTATTCGTTTTTTCTGTCACAAACTAAATATATTTTACGATTATTGTTATGTGAAATGTGTAAAAAAGGGGTGATAGAAGAAATAGGAATAAAACTATAAATTGTAAAAGGGAGGATATTTATGAAAAAGAAAATTAGTTTGCTGTGTAAGGTTTTATCTGTATTTCTTGCGATTATATTAGTTTTTCAGATGGTGCCTGCACAAATAATTGCGGAAGCATACGAAGATGTAGTTAGTGAAACTGCTGACAATTCTTCGGATGTTCCTTCAGGAGAAACAAGCGCGACTGAACAAGAACCTGAAGTTGTTGCGGAAGAAATATCAAAGCGTGAGCAAAACGTAAAACACTTCCGTATGGATGATGGTACATACAAAGCTGTTCAGTATGATGGTTCAGTTCACTTTATGCTTAATGATGAGTGGACTGATTATGACAATACGCTTACTGAAGTAGATGCAGATGAAGAAGAAAACGAAAACAAATCTGTTAAAAACAAGGATTTGAAGAATACTCTTGCAGATTACTCAGTTCGACTTTCAAAGAAGACAAACGGCAAAAAATTTGTACGAATTGAAAAAGACGGTTATAAATTGTCATGGTATTATACAAATGCTAATAAAGTTACAGCAAAAATAACTGAAACCGCTGACGACGGTGACGATTTTACTCTTGAAAAGATTTCTTCAAAGGTTGTTTATGAAGATGTTTATGAAAATACTGATTTTGAGTATATAGTAAGTCCTGATGGACTCAAAGAAAACATTATTCTTCAAAAAGCAGGTACTCAAACAGTATTTGAAGCTGAATACAAGGTTGACAAATTGTCGCCTGTTCAGGTAGATTCCAAAACAATTAACCTTGTGTCAGCAAACGGAGAAGTTGTATACACAATTTCAGCACCATATATGACAGACTCTAACAATCAAAATTCACCAGGTGTAACATTAACTCTTTCTGCTGTAGATAATAACAAATTCACAGTTACAACCACTCTTGATGAAAATTGGCTCAATGATGATAGTAGAGTTTATCCTGTTACTGTTGACCCAATGGTGATGACAAAACCTGACCCAGCCACCATTGATAATAAATATTTAACAACCAACAGCAGTAATCTTAGTGCTTATGGTTCCATGTATGTCGGTAAAGAAGCAAACATGGGACAAACTCGTTCTGCAGTTAAATTCACCTCTATTCCTACTCTTGATAAGGGTGATATGGTTTGCGGTGCTGTTATAAATTTGGCACAGTTGCAATATGAGCATGTCAGCAATACACAGTTGCAGATTAATGCTTATGAAATAACATCTGCATGGAGTGGCTTTAATAATTCAGCACCGGGTATCTGCACATCAACAAACCCTGTTCATGATGATAAAGTGCTTGATTACGTTACAACAACGGCATCAAATAACTATACACAAATCTCTTGGAATATTACACCCGTTGTTAAGAAATGGTATAACAACCCAAGCACAAATCATGGTATTTTCTTTGCACCATCTGACACAAGATGGGCTTATGTTCAACTTGCTGCAGACTTTAACAATATCCCAAATAGTGACCCACTTTTGATAGTTTCATATATCAATAACCGTGGACTTGAAGATTACTGGTCATACACAGAGCAAAACCTTGGTACAGGTGTGGGCTATGTAAACAATGCAACAGGTAACCTTGTTGTAAATATTCCTATTTGCGACACATCAACTGCATCCTTACCTGCAAGTATCAGTTATTATTATAACGGTTATCAGGCAGGCAGACACTTTGCAGTTACCCAAGGTGGAGGAATATATAACCCATCAAGCTCTATTTCTGGTGCAGGTTGGAAATTAAATGTTGACGAACAACTTGCTTATTTAACACCGGGTTTAGGCAATAATGACGATTTGCATGCCCAAGGATTTAAATATACATATACAGATTCCGACGGAACTGTTCTTTACATGAAAGAAACATCATCGGGTTCATCAACCTTTGAGGACGAGCTTGGAAAAGGCTATAAATTAACCCTTTCAGGTAGTGAATGGACATTAACGGATAAGCAGAATAATAAGAAGACATTTACCAGTGGTGGCCGTTTAAAAACCGTTCAGACTAATCAGAGTTACGACACGATAACATATAATTATGACGACAATATGTTCTTGGAAGAGATTGTTGACGGTTCGGGACACAAGATTACTATTAACCGAAACTCAAACAATGCAATAACATCCATTATAGGTAGTCTCGGAGAAGTAAAATTTAATTATTCAGGCTCATGGCTTGTAAAAATCACATATCCTGATGGTGGGACAATTCACTTTGATTATGACTCGGATTACAGACTTACATCTGTAACATCAAGGGACGGAACAAAAATAAACTATACTTATCCTACAACCGGAGATGTTGCGCATAAGAACCGTGTAGTCGGAGTTACTGAATACTCTGCACCAAACAGCAGTAACATTCGTACTGTAGGTAATTCATTGACCTTTGACTATAATCACGGAAATTATACAAAGGTTACTGATAACAAAGGCAGAAGTGTAGTATATAATTTTGACAACTGTGGAAGAACCATGTCTGCAGTTGACGATTTAGGTGCAACTTCAACAAAATACACCTCAAATGTTGCGGCAGACAACAGTTCAACAGGTCAATATGTGGAACAGAACAATAAAATTACTTCTGTTTCATCCTCTACTTTGCCCGTTGACAATCTTTTGAAGAATCACAGCTTTGAAAATGGCACGAATAACTGGTATATTCAGACTAGCTGTATTTCTTCAGATTCATCAACAGCGTTAATTGGTGCAAAGTCAGTCAAAATGAGTTCAAGCACAACAAACAACAATACTATTCTGTACCAATACTACACACCTGCAAAAACTGGTGAGTACACATTCTCGTTTTACTACAAAACAACGGGACTTACAGGTAATAGTGGTGGTATCCGTGCGATGCTTCAGCTTAAAAATAGTGCCGAAGGTACAAGTACATACATCTCCTGCCCTTATATTCGTGAAAGCACAAACGGTGAATGGGTAAGAGCAAGTGTAACGGCAAATGTAACATCGGAAATTTCTGAAATTGTGGCAATAATCGGCTTCCAGTACACTATCGGTACAGCCTATTTTGACTGCGCACAGCTTGAATACGGTCCATCAGCCAATAGGTATAATCTTGTAGAAAACGGCTCATTTACACAGGGTTCTTATGGTTGGACTGCCTATAACTCTGAAACCGGAGACAGTTTCAATACTACTCAGGGTTCAATTTTTGATACAAATAATGAATGTCCCGAATACATTACTCACGGTGCATTTGTACACGGCAATTCCACTAAAAACAAATCGCTTTATCAGAATATTCAAATCAATATGCCTGCAAATCAGGTTGCGTTGCAGTTTAGTGGCTTTGCATGTGGTGAATCCGTACCAAAATCAAGTGGCAGATATTTTGCACTTGACCTAAAATTCTGCTATTCCGACGGTACAAGTCAGTATGTTGTTGTAGATTTTAACTATGACAGCACAACCTGGCAGTATGTATCACAGCTTGTAATGCCGTCACAAGCAAATCAAAGCAAGACAGTCAGTTATGTAACTGTATATTTCCTTTATTATCAGAATCAGAACTGGGCATGTTTTACAGGTATGAACCTGAATATTGATAAAACAGGCGTGGTTTACTCTTATGATTCAAAGGGTAACCTTGTTAGTGCAAAGGATATGGCAGACCGCGACACGGTTGCCGGCATTGACGATGTTAACCGTATGACAGGATATACTGACGAAGAAAATTCAAATTATACTTACACATATAACACAGATAACACATCTTTGGGAACAACAAAATATCAGTTAGCAGCCTTGACACATACGGATCATAACCTGAAATATGAATTCACCTATGACAAGCATGGTAATGTTATCAAAACTATTAAGTCGAGTACGAAAGAGGATAGTTCAGCCTATCCAATGCGGATTGACAGCGAGTATTCTGAAAGTGGTGACATATTACTCTCCACAACTGACTCTTTGAGAAATAAGGTGGAATATGGCTACGAAGGTAACGATTTAAGGGTATCTTATGTTAAACAAAACAATAAAAGAATTAATTACATTTATGCCGGTAAAACAAACCTTGTAAGAGAGGCATGGTCGGAATTCACAGCAGTTGATGGTACTTCGCGTTTTGCCTCAAATTACTACGTATACGAAAATGACCGTATTAAGTCCATTACACATAACGGATTCTCATATAATTTCACCTATGACAATTTTGGTAACAGACTTACTACAAGTGTGGGTAACAGGTTGCTTATGACAAACCAGTACGGTGCTAACAATGGTCTGCTTACAAGGAGCACCTACGGTAACGGTCATTATGTTGAAAACGAGTATGATTACTTTGACCGTATCACAGGTGTTAAATATAACGGAACAAAGCTTTTCAGTTATGTGTATAATTCTGATGGTTTAGTTAACAGACATATTGACAATGTCAATAACAAGACTTATAATTATAATTACGATATGCTTGGTAGACTCCAAAGAATGGATATTACCGGTGGCAACAGTATTTTATATAAATACAATAACCTTAATCAGGTAACAGGAACAACATACAATTTCAATGGAGTTACAAAATCATCTACCTACACCTATGACAAAGGTAGCATACCAAAACTTACAACTTATCCAAATAATGCAACTAAAGCCCATGGACTTAACGATCAGGCACAGCTTGATGAGACAGTTCTCACAACAACAGGCACAAATCAGTGGGAAACAGCTTGCGTTTATTACACTGCAATCGATGATGGTGTATCATACACAACAAATCTTGTAGGCGATTACACTTTCAAAGAAATCGGAAGAACAATCAGTTACACATACGATGGTTCGGGAAATATTGCAACAAAAGCTGATACAAAATACTCAACAACTGACAAAATTGAATATTTCTATGACAAGCTTAATCAGCTTATCCGTGAAAATGACCCTGTTGCAAACAAAACCATAACGTATGTTTATGATGATGGTGGAAATATTCTTGAAAAAAGAGAATATGATTATACAACAAGTAGCACTCTTGGTACACCTACAAAAACTATAACCTATACCTATGATGCACAGTGGAAAGACCTTCTCACAAGTTATGACGGTAAGACCATTACTTATGACGCAATAGGTAATCCGCTTACATTTGATGGTGCGACCCTTACTTGGGAACGTGGCAGAAAATTAAGCACAATGTCCCTTGCAAACGGTTCAACCGCAAGCTACAAATACAATGCAGATGGTATCAGAACACAGAAAACAGTTGGTGGAGTGACAACAGACTACTTCCTTGAGGGAAGCACAATCGTTGCTCAAAAAACAGGTAACGATGTAATCTGGTATTACTTTGACGGTGACGGAACCCGTGATGCTATTGAATATGATGGCGATGTTTACTACTACATGTACAACCCACAAGGCGACGTTATCGGCTTATTTGACGAAAACCTCAATGTAGTTGTTGAGTACACTTACGACAGTTGGGGTAATGTTTCAATAACAGGCTCGCGTAAAGATAATCTCGGCAAAGCTAACCCATTCAGATATCGTGGTTACTACTACGATGAAGAAAGTGGAATGTATTATCTTAATTCAAGATACTACCACCCTGAAATTGGTAGGTTTATTAATGCGGATGGGTATGTTCAAACAGGGCAAGGTATTCTTGATAAGAATATGTTTGCTTACTGCATGAATAATCCGGTGAATTATGTTGACCCTTATGGTAACTGTCCATACAATGGAACGGCAGCTGATTTTCATCGACTGGAATATGGATTACCTTCTTTAGATTGCACATGTGGGTATAGCGAACCGAGTCAAGTGATATATTCTAATGGTCAAGTTATCCATATATATAAGAGTGAAGATGATGCTAACAATGTTTATCCACTAACCAAAAGCAATACTGTGAGAGTGGTAGATTATCGTTCAAATAGAGATTCTAATATTAAAATACTTGATTCATATAAATTTGATTCACCTAAAATACAAAACATTATATTAACGGCTCTGGTTAATTACAACGTTCAAAATCCAAGCACACCATCATGGAATAGAACAATAGATTCGATGTTACTTGAATGGGATATACATAATGTTGCTTATAATTTTGGCATTTCACCGGCTAGTACCGCACATGTTGATTTAAATAACAACGATGAAGGGAAAGGATGGTTGGCTTTTATATGGGAAAGAGGCATAAAACCAAGGTTGCCGTTTTGAGAATTTTAGGCGTTTCCTGTTATGCAGTTACAATAATGTTGCAACTTATTATTCCATTTTTTATTAATAGTAGTAGTAATATATATAAATTGTCTATTAATATTACTTTTTTGACATATTGTTTATCAAAAGCAATATTTGATAAATATGGTTTAGTTTATTTATTTGTATATTTTGCAGTGTTTGTAATGCTAATATTTTCTTTTATCATGACTATTAAAGGTAAATATAAAACATATAGCATTTTAGCAATAATATTAGCAATAGACATCGTTTTCTTTGTAACTCATTTAGAATTTTACAGTTTTCCACTTTCTTTTATTGGATTGATACTTAAAATAATAGGTTGCGTGATATGTAGTGCACAGGGGACGGTTCCTTGAAGTGCACAGGGGACGGTTCCTTGTGTTAGCAGTAAGACAGCAGTGCACAGGGGACAGTGCAAGTGCACAGGGGACGGAAGTGCACAGGGGACGGTTCTGTGTGTTCGGTTGATTAAGGTTTAATGTATGGGCAGGTCTCCGTGCCTGCCCTAATCAAAAACATACACAACCAACCTTGTGGGTAGTTAAGCAGTGCACAGGGGACGGTTCCTTGTGTTAGATTAGTTACAGTTTAATACCAAG
This sequence comes from uncultured Clostridia bacterium, assembly GCA_937899735.1. GTDB lineage: Bacteria > Bacillota > Clostridia > Oscillospirales > Acutalibacteraceae > Fimenecus. The sequence goes on from CALBQZ010000154.1 coordinate 11,125, forward strand.
GGGCGAGGAGGTTTTATCCTCGTCCCATTTTTTGTCTGCTTATCAAGAGCACTTATGGTAACGGTCATTATGTTGAAAATGAGTATGATTACTTTGACCGTATCACAGGTGTTAAACACAAGGGGACGGTTCTTCTGTGTTAGATTAATTACAACTTAATACCTAAGGGCGAAGAGAATTTTCTCCTCGCCCTGTTTTTTTATAATTCCGACGGATTAGTCAGTCACATATTGACTATGACAACAATCACATTGTCCCATGAAAAAACGGTCAAAGCGATGTGCTTCAACCGTTTGAATTTAATAATTAGTCGTTCATATATCTTTTAAGTTCATTATAAAAATTTTCGCGAGTTCCGGCCATAATTACAACAATTATCTTGTTTTCCACATACTCCACTCGGTAAGCGAGTTCGTAGTTGGTTTTATTATAATAAATGTCGTAACCATAGATACCAGCGAGGTCTCCGTTCTTTGCTTCACCAATAGTATGGTCTTCCTTGATTTTGTCAATTGCCTCTTGGTAAAGCATTTTTAGTTTCTTATCCTTACACTTTTTAAGAAACTTGGCTGCTGGAGGCAAGAATCTAACTTCTGTCATGTTTTTTAATCCTCCGAGCCAAATACATCATCATAGGTATAAAACTCGCCATTACCCGAAGCAACTTCCTCGACTTCTGCAATCATTGCTTCAACAGCAGGGCGTATCTTTGCTTGTTTAATTTTAAATTCCTTCAACAACTCATCGCCTGATAAACCGTTTGCAATGAGTTCTGCAAGGATATGCTCGGCAAATTCTCCTCCTGTATTAGTACGTGCAGGACGAATAACAAGTTCATTTCCACGAACAACACACTCAGCTTCTTCGGCGAACTGGAGAGCTTCAAAAAATTTCTGCGGAATAGTTATCTGTCTTTTTGAAGAAATACTAACTATTTTCCTATCCATAATCAAATTACCTTTCGTAGCAACTGTTGTAGACATAAGCGTCCTCCCTTTATAGTATATGCATCAAAAATAAAATTATACTTTCCTGGTTTCTTGGTTTCTTTGTTTTCATATTTATTATACGTAAATATTTCTGGTTTGTCAAGTAATTATCCTTAAAGTATGATGAGGGTAGAAGATGATTTTTTTGAAATTATACTTTTTTGTCTGATTCGACTACATTTTTGTAATTTTATAGAAAATTAAGTCATCTTTTGCGATAATGAAAACACAAGAATTACCAAAACTGATATACCACCGATAATAAGAAGTATAATTGTCTTAATATAATTCAACAAACAAATTAATCAAAAAGAAAATGAGATTTCTTGATTTGAGTTACAAAAAGGTTTTAGATAATAAATCGTATATAAAACAAAAAAACGAAATTTTAATTAATATACATAAGGAATATGCAATTATGGAAATATTGTTATATAGAAGTTACTTGAAATATTTGAAAGATAATAAAACACAGGTATCCGAAGCTCTAAAAAGAATACCAACGGTTATGATAATACTTTTAATAGCCTTAATATTATCTGCAGTATGCGCTGTGATTGTTCTCTGTGTAGAGAAAATTAGACAATACTTTTTTATTCCATTAGCGGTAGAAGCCATAGCTTCACTAATAGTTTTTTTATACGCACAACACTATGAAATAAAAAATAGTGACGAAGATATAAAAGAACACAAAAAATATTGTGAAGAATTATTCACATGGCTAAAATCTTCATTGGTTGCAGTTGATAAAAAAGATATCGTTGAATTAAAATCCCGAATGGATAGCCGATTAGAAAAATATGCAGAAACACAGCAAAGAACAACTGATATTATAATGCGTTTTATACAGGCATTAATTATACCAGTTATTTTGACTGTGTTAACGGTTATATTAAATAATCAAATTGATATTAGTGCAATTTTAGCATATGGTATTGTCGCTATAATGGTTTTTTGTTTTATTGTTATAACTATATTTGGCATCGTTTCTGCCTTTAATTTAATGAGAAAAAACGAGCATGAAAAAATGAATAGCTTTTCTAAAGACCTACAAGGCATATTAGACACTCAATTTGAAGACGGCATATTTGCCAAGATAGATGTAAAAGAATAAAAAAGTTTTAACTATAACAAAAATTAAAACTTACAATAACTATTGATTATTGTAAGTTAAACCATTAGATTTTGTTTAGGAGGTAAATATATGGAAGAAAAAATAGTAGGTATTTCATATGCTACAGAACAAAAAGAAGATGTGGAAAATTTTGTAAATGAATTAAAAAAATTAAATATATCTTACTTTTATGATGAGGAAAATCCTGATGTAATGTGGGGAAACTATGCTCCAGATGTATTAAGCAAAATTTATAGAAATTTCAAATGTGTTGTAGCATTTGTATCAAAAGAATATTTAAATAAAGCATACCCAAGATTTGAAATGTTTGTTTCTTTTCACAACAATTTACATCTTAATAATGACTTGCCATATTTTTTACCGATTGTATATGAAAATGCAAATATGCCATCTTTTTATCGAGGATTCTTTTATATTCAACGAGAAAAATATACTATTGAAAAAATTGCTGAAATATTAAATAAAAAACTCAATGATACTTGTATTGATTCGTCACATAATATCAATATTAAAGAATTGTTTTTGAAAAACACAAATAAACAGCAAATTACTATTGAGGAATTTGATACATATAATTTTACAATTAGTCCAATATCTAATACGAACAATACATCTTATTGTTTTAAATATGATTTAACTCATAATTTGTATTATGTGTTAGATAAAAACGATAATTTAAAAGCAGTTATTAAAATTAAGGATAATAATCAAATAGACATTATTAATTACAGTTTATTTGCATCAATAACAAATGAACTGTCAATTAATGAATTTATGATTAAATTCAAAAGGTTGTTCGAATCGAATGAAGAGTAATGAATATAAAATGTTGCTTTCTTCTTACATTGAGCAAGGATATAATAGAATTTGTGTGAGTGGTATTAGTGGTTTGGGGAAAAGTGAAACCATTAGAGCTGTATGTAAAGACTACAAAAACAAGATATGGATAAATTACAATTTTTCATTATTTGATTCATCATTCAAGGAAATATTGGCAAGTAAAATTAGAGCAGGACTTGAAACAACAAATCATAAAACTTTCTATGTGGCTGATAATTTAAGTATAACAGAACGTATATTTAGTATGCTTGATGTTATCGAAAATTCTTATAAGCTAATATTAACGTTTGAAAATATTTCAGATGCTAATGAATGTGATGTTTCTTTTATATGTGAGTTATTAAAGTTTAGTAGGCTAACATCAAAATTTATAATTATTATTGAAGAAGATACGGATTGTAAAAATAGTATAAATTATAAAAAAATCAAAGAAAGTACAATATTTAAAACCCTATCATTCTCTAAATACAATAAAACTGAAATAAAAGAATACTTTTGCGAACAATTTGAATGCACAAAACTAGAAATTTCTGAAAGAGATTTGGAGCATATATATATAGCAAGTGAAGGTACCTTTTCAATTGCGAACGTCATTATAAATGAATTAGAACAACTACATCTAATATTTAAGAGCAACAATACTCTAACAATTCGTTCGCTACCTACAGATTTTTTAATTAATGGAATTGAACCATATATTTTAAAGAGATTTAACAATATGAAAGAAGAATATAAAATCATACTTGCAAAATCAAGTTGTCTCGGATTCTTGTTTAATTGTGAAGATATGTTGGGTATTTTTTCTATTGCAAAGATATTTGATAAATTAAAAAGTATAGAAGATGCAAGTCATCTTATATCAGAAATAGAAGAGGAAGAATTTTGCTTTGAAAGTAAAGAAGCACATAAAACAATCAATGAACTTTCAGATGAATACTTTGATAAAACCGAAATATTGAAAAATATAGCAGATTATTATAAGCATTCTCTTACAGTTGAATTAAAAAATAATGATTATGCTAGGTATATAACAAATTTATGCTTATCTAAAGAATTGTATGAAAATATTAATGATACTCCCAATATCTTAAAATGTTATCAACTACTAATAGGAAATAAAATGGAGACAAAATTGTTTCCTGAAGCCCTAAAGTTATGCTATGAATATGACAAATTATGTACTGATAAAAGTTTAAAATTTATAAACCAACTTCAAAAATTAAAATGTCTAATTGAGATAGAAGACTATAAAAATGGAGTAGAATTATCTAACAAACTACAAAGAAAAAACTCCGCTTATTTACCTTATTTAAAGTTTTATTCGGCTCTTAGCTATTATGGTATATCCGATGGTAAAAAAGCCCTTTCTATATTAAATAAACTTTTAGTAACTATTGAAAAAGATAAAGATACACTGTTGTATGTAAAAACAATAAGGTTAATGTCTTCAATTTATGATTTTTACGATGAATGGGATAATCAATTAAGGTATTTTACAGAAGCAATAACAATATGCAAAGAATATAATCTTGAGCATGAGTATTATTCTATGTTAAGACAAAGTGGTATGGTTTATCCGTATGAAATTGCATTATCAATGTGTAAATCAGCAGAGAATTATTTTATTTCTAACAATGACATAAAAGAATTAGCAAAAGTTACACATAATATAGCAACGGATGCTATGTATATGCTTGACATCCCTCTTGCATATAATAAGTGCCAACAGAGTATTCAGCATTTTAAATCGATTGGAAACAGCAATATTGCTAATCCACTTAATTTAATGGGCATATTGCTATGTGTAGAAGAAAAGAATTATACAGAAGCAATAAATTATTTTAATAATTGCTCATTGTTACATAGTGATAAATGGACAAAATGCATAGGATATTTAAATGCCGCAACTGCTTATAGAAAATTAGGCGATACTAATAATTTTTATAAACTCATTAATATGACAAAACAATTAAATAATAATACAATGCCTCTTATAACTGTATCCACAAAATTATGTGAATTACTGTACTATTTTGAAGAGAAAGATTTTACTACATGTAAAAATATAGCAATGGAAATACTAAATTTAGATATAGAATTAGAATTTAGACATAAGTATATAATTATATGTATCTTAGAGAAAATTGGTAGTAAGCATTCTATAGTTCTAGATAATCCAATCGAACTAAAAACTAATTTTATTAACAGCACTTGTATAGACTATTTGGACAAGTGCATCGAAAATAATTATTATTGGGCAACTACTCGTTTTTGGGAAAATTAATATCATATTGTATCTTGCATATTTTGCCTTCCGAATTTATTAGTTCTGCTGAATTTTCTGTAACTTTAATCACATTACTAAACTCGGAAATTATTTTTCCCATATTATTCTGAGTATCAATAATATATCTCGGTACTGCCATCCCAGGTAAATGATTGCGTAGTTTTTTTATTACTTCGGCACCAAATTTTGGGGGTGTTATAAAATGCGATACTCCTTTTACATTATCGCACTGATACAGATAATAAGGAACGACTCTTATGTTAACTAATTTTAAAAAGAGTTCAAACAATGTATTATAGTTATCATTGATACCTTTTAAAATAACCGTTTGATTGCAAATTGGAATGCCTTTGCTTTGTATGAGCTTACATGCATATATACTTTCTTCTGTTATTTCATCTGGATGATTAAAGTGTGTATTTATCCAAATGTTTTTATACAAACCCAACTGCTCACAAAGCGACTCGGTTATGCGTTGTGGAAAAGTTACAGGTGCTCTTGTACCTATGCGTATGGTATTGATATGTTGTATTTGTTGCAAACTATTAATTATAGAAAAAAGTTTCTCATCACAAAGAGTTAAAGCATCTCCACCTGTAAGAAGTATGTCATTGATTTCTGTATGCTGACTAATATACTCAAAAATTTTATTATATTGTGGTGGTTCAAAAGAGTGCGAACTATTCAGTAGTCGCTTTCTTGTGCAATGACGGCAATTCATAAAACAACAATTTGTTGTTATTATTATGGCTTTATTGGTATATTTATGAATTAATCCCGGAACTTTTTGATTTTCATTTTCATTAAGAGGGTCATATTCACAAAACAGATTATCTAATAATTCTTCTTTTGCAGGGAAAGCCTGTTTAAAGATAGCCTCACTTTTTAAAGCTAAATTCAAATAATAATCTGATATTTTCACTGGATAAACACTATCAACTTTTTTCATTTCAGCAAGTTGGTTTTTGGAAATCAAATTTGGAAAACAGTCAATCACATCATTTAAATCAAACGTTTTCATTTTCAACAATGCCTCCAAACACATCTTTTACATCTAAATTGTTTAATGAAATTGCCTTTAAAAAACTACCTTCTTGTACTAATGATGGTATCGTGTTGATTTCTAGAAAATTAATTTTTTGTGAATCAATTTTAAAATCAAATCTAAAAAAACCACTTAACTTTATTACAAGAGCGAGTTTGTTGCAATAAGAGTATATTTGTTCTTTAACTTCACTTGTCAATTGGGGAACCTTTTTAATCACATTATAACCATCTTTATATTTGCTATCATAAAGTAAAATTTTGTTACCATTTTTATCTAATGTTTCAATGGCACCAATTATTCTGTATCCACAATCTATGTTCCCATATAAAGAAACAGAAATGTCGTACCCAGAAGCATATGATTCTATTAAAATGTTTTGATTATATTTTTCACTTAATTTCTTGATTGTTTCAAAAAAATTTGTGTCTTCTTGTTTAATTATCATGACTCCATCACTAGAACCTCCATAAACAGGTTTTAATACAACAAATTCTGATTTAGGCAATTCCTTTAAAAAAACCTTATTATTATGAAGAAATACTGAGTAAGCTGGGGTTGGAATTCCACAATCGTTTGCTAATAGTTTTGTGAGGTGTTTATCAAGTGTAATATTACTTGCATAACAATCACTACCCACATATGGAATATCATGCATTTCAAGAAAAGCTGGTACAAGAGCTTCTCGATTCCTTGAATTATACCCCTCTGTTAAATTAAAAACCAAATCACATCTTTCCTTTATTTCTTTGATATTTTCCTTGAGATAGTCAATGCTATGTATTAATTCGATTTTATATCCTAATTCGGTTAGCGTATTTGCTAGAAAGAGTACTTCTTCTAACTGAGTAAAATCTTTACTTTCTATCTTTCTGAAATTATAATCTTCTTTTAGGTCATATATAATACCTATATGCATAATAATCCTCCTAAACAAAATCTAATGGTTTAACTTACAATAATCAATAGTTATTGTAAGAAAACTAACAAAACACCTCATAATTTGATAAAATAGGTCATATCTTGTCAAATATGAGGTGTTTTTATATGGAGAACTTGAATTTTTATGCTGAAGAGTGTCTTTCCGTTATGAAATCTACAAAGAATATATCAGAATATAGCAGTCACGCATACAGTTCAGATTTGAATGACTTTATTAAATTCTGTGAGGGTAAGATTAATAATGATGTTTTAGTTAAATATGTGTCTCACTTATCACAGGACAGGCATCTATGTGACACAACAATTAGTCGTAAATTGATAACATTAAAAATGTTTTTTGAGTATCTGTACAGCAAAAATCTCATAGAACAAAACTACTATCAAAATTGTCATTTTAAATTTCGTAAAGAACGAAGATTACCCAAAACTCTATCTAAAACAGAAATAGCCGAGCTTCTTAAAACAGCAACAGCAGAAAGAAACTCGGCTAAAAGTAAATCTGAAGTATTGCGAACCTTAAGAAATTTAGCGCTTATAGATGTGCTAATAAGTACTGGTATCAGAATTGGCGAAGCATCAGCGATTTCTTTGGATGATATTATTGGATCTGAAAAGACTTTGCTTATACATGGTAAAGGTCGTAAGCAACGATTGATATACATTTCTTGTGATGAAACTTGGAATAATCTTAACAAATGGTTGAAAATCAGAAAAGAAATGAATATACCTACCAACAAACTTTTTGTGAATCGAAATGGTAATCAACTTAGCATTCACGGTATCGAATACATATACAAACGAATTAAAGAAAATGCAGGAATCAATCCGTCTTCCACCCCTCACTACTTACGTCACACATTTGCAACAAATCTATTATCAAATGGTGCAGATTTGCGTTCAGTACAAGAATTGTTGGGGCATAGTAGTGTTGCTATTACTGAAATCTATACTGAAATCACAACACAGAGAAAAAAGGAAGTATTAGATAAATATAATTTTAGAAACGATTTATAGATTTTAGTTATGGATTATTATGGTAGAAGATAAATACAAAACAAACTATTGAGTTTTTGTACATTATCAGCAAAAAGAATGTCTGAAAAATAGTAGTTGTAACAGAATAACCATAAATTACGAATTAATTAGTATAAGGTTGGAAGAAAGGGATGATTTAAAATGGTTTAATAATCATGTTATTAACCAACATTGAATTATTCAAAAATAAGGAGGTCTATTTATGAAAAAGGTATTTAAAATGTCGTTAAAAGTGCTATCCGTCATTCTCACGGTTTTAATGGTGTTACAAATTGCACCAATGCAATTGATAGCCAATGCCTACACAGAAGCAATGGCTATTAAAAACATGCCACGAGAAGATGTAACAACTTTTGCAAGTGATGAAGATTTTTCGTCCGACATTCTTTATGAAGTCGAAGAAAAACGAGATGAATTCACCAAAGTGTATAAGAAAAATGACGGTTCATATACAGCAATGGTATCTTCTGAACCATTGCATTTCATTCAAGATGGTAAATGGACCGACATTGATAATACTTTAGTAAGTTCGGTTGAAAATGGCAAATCTGTGTTCACAAATACAAACAGTATGTTTGACATTATGTTTCCTGACGTGCTTTCAGAAAATTCAGGAATAGAAATCAAGAACGACGAATACTCTTTATCATTTTCACTCCAAGATATTGAAACATCACAAGTAGAAATAACAGAAAACACTAATAATTCTGCTAACGCAAATCAAAACAATCCGCAGATTAAAGAACAACTTAAAACTCAAAGTGATTCCGCATTATATGAGAACGTAATGGACGGAACAGACATTGAGTATAGTATTTCATCTAATAAAATTAAAGAAAACATTATTATTAATCAACCATCTGCTATAAAAGAGCATTATTCATTTACTCTTTCTGCTGAAGGCCTGACAGGTGTTATAGAAGATGATAATTCCGTATCTTTCTTGAACGCTGACGGAGAAAAGATTTTCTACATTCCTGCACCATTTATGAAAGATGCATCAAATGTAACTTCATTAAATATTGGTATTGACTTAACTAATAATGGGAATGGTGAATATGTATTAACTTATTCTCCTGACTTTGAATGGCTTAATGATGAGTTGAGAACATTCCCTATTATTATTGACCCAATTATTAGTGTTGCAAACTCAACTTGGATTGAAGATGTCAGCGTAACATCTGAAAACCCCAATGATAATTATTATACAGACTCAGCTACTATCACTACAAATGGTCTTACTTATGATGAGGATACAAACGAAGTTGTTGATATGAATGTATCTGCAGAAACATATGTAGCTTTCGATTTTGAAAAAATCGACTTACTTACTGAAGGTATAACACCTGTCGATGCACAATTAGTCTTTGCAGGTGCTGCAACCAATGTAGCTTCTTATGAAATCACTTCTGCATTTGACCCAACAACAGTTACATACAATGCAAAGCCTCAAGTTGATACAACTGTTATTGACTATTACACAGGTAAAGTGAGTTTTGATGAATTCGAGTTAATTCATTTTAACATTACTGATATTCTTTATGATTGGATTTCAGGAGCAAAATCTAATAATGGTATTGCGATTTTAGGTTATGACAATACGTTGCCTGGAATGGGTGTATTTACTGATGTAGCACTATTTATTGAATATGTTGAAACAAGTGGATATGATGACCGATTTGACCATCATACACAAGACATTGGCAGAGCAGGAACATCATATATTAATGATTTCACACAGAAACTAACACTTATTCGTGATGACCTTGCAATCAGTGGTAATATTATGCCAGTTAGCATTTCTTTTGTTTACAACTCCGCATTCACTACAATGGTAGATAAGTTCTCTAAATTGTATGAATTAGAAGAAAATACTTATATTGCAGACACACCAGGATTTTCAAGTTTTGAAATAAGTGAA
>CALBQZ010000155.1 GCA_937899735.1 uncultured Clostridia bacterium
TCCAGCGTTTTCAGCATGAAGTCCGTATCCATCTTCGTCAAAGGTTCTGCCCCATCGGTGTATTCTATGAACTTCTCTGCCCGATAACCTTCCAATAGGTTCTCGCTCTGAAGCTGCTCCGTCCACTGCTCCATGAAATCCTCTCTGTTCTCCACCAGTGCGTTCCAAGCCATCAGATAAGCCTTTACCAGCGTTTCTTCCTCTACGTGACGGTTGGCGCATCCCATGACTCCTTTGACCTTGTAGCGTTCACTGCACTGCCATACCTTACGGTCAACGCCCGTGCTGCTCCGCCAGCCTTTCCGTGCAAATACCTTATTACAGTCTCCGCAAATTATCTTGGATGCAAATGGATTGCTTTCCGGCCGGTGGGAATAGGAGTTTGTCCCATGCTCCTCCAGGTACTTTTTCCTGCGTTTTATTTCAAGCTGTACACATTCCCAAATCCGCTTTGAAATGATGGCATCATGGTCATCCTCCACATAAAACATCTGAATTTCCCCTTTGTTCTGTGTACGTTTCTTGGTGAGGAAATCCACCGTATAACTTTTCTGCAGCAAGGCATCACCCTTGTATTTTTCATTTTCCAACATACTCATTAAGGTTGTGGACTGCCACTTCGTACCGCCATCCCAGTTTTTCACACCTTCCCGTTCAAAAATCCGCTTGATGTAATCGGTTGTTTTTCCGTCCAGGAATTCCTGATACAGCCGAACCACAATCGGCTCCTGCGTCCTGTTGATTACCAGCTTCCCCGTTTCATCCGTATCGTAGCCAAGAAAACGCTTTGTACTCATTTTGTGTTTTCCTGTTTCAAACCTTCTGCGGATTCCCCATGTGCAGTTCTCTGAAATGGACCGGCTCTCATCCTGTGCCAGTGAGGAAAGAATGGTAAGCAGCACTTCTCCCTTTGCATCGAGGGTATTGATATTTTCCTTTTCAAAAATAATCCCTATCCCCAAATCTTTCAACTCTCGCACATAGTTCAAGCAATCCAGCGTATTTCTTGCAAATCGGGAAATGGACTTAGTAATAATCATGTCTATTTTCCCCGCCCTGCAATCAGCAATCATACGGTTGAATTCATCTCTCTTTTTGGTATTGGTTCCCGAAATTCCTTCATCCGCATAAGTCCCTGCATATTCATAGAGAGGATTCTCGCTGATATAATTTGTGTAATAATTGACCTGATTCTCATAGCTTAATAACTGTTCTTCTTGGTCGGTTGACACTCGGCAGTACGCTGCCATCTTCAATTTCTGCACTGACTGTGCTGTTCCTGATTCCGCAGTCGAAATCTGCTTTGCTGGTATAACAGTAATGCTTCTTGCCATTTTTAACCACCTCCTCAATCACTGTCTGTTCCGTAATGTTCAAGCCTTGCAATTCGGCATCATCAATCCTTATCCCTTTGCATGCCTTGACTCCCTTTTCAATGTAGGTGCTGCAAAGCCATTGGATTTTCTTCTTGTAAACCTGTCTGCGCCGGAGTGTTTTTCCGCAGTAAGGGCAAATCAGCATTCCGCTTAAGGGATAGCGGTTTTGGAACTTCATTGTGTTGTCCTGTCCAATATTCCTGTCACGCTTTCTCTGCTCTCTGACCTTCTGTACCTGTTCCCACACCTCTGGCGATACAATTGGTTCGTGATTTTCCGAAATGTAATAACTCTGCACTTCCCCGTTGTTTTTCCTTGTATGGTTTCTTTTGTTTTCAGGGGTGTAATACTTCTGCAGATGAAAATCCCCTTTGTACTTTTCATTACAAAGCATCCCATTGATAGTCCCGCTTTCCCATGTTGTTCCCGTCACCGTTTTCACACCCAGGTAATCAAGCAGCTCCCCAATCCTTGACGAGCCGACATTCAGCAGATAAAGGTCAAAAGTCAGACTGACAATTTCCGCTTCCTTTCTGTTCACAATCAAATCTCCATATTCGTTTTTGTCATAACCGAGGAAGCGGGATGTGGTAATCATCACTTCTCCCCTCTCAAACTTCTTCCGAATGGACCATTTATTGTTTTCACTCATGCTTCTGCTTTCTTCCTGTGCAAAAGAAGCGAGGACGGCAAGCATCATCTCACCGTCCCCTGATAGAGTGTTAATGTTCTGTTCTTCAAAAAAAATACCGACACCTAGTTCCTTCAGTTCCCTTGCGAACTTTAGAACGGTGACGGTATTTCTAGCAAACCTCGATATGGATTTTGTAATAATTAAGTCAATCTCTCCTGCCCTTGCCTTTTCCATCATTCTCTGGAACTGTGGGCGGTTCTCACAATAACCGGATATGCCCTGATCAGCAAATACTCCGATAAATTCATATTCCGGATTTCCGGTAATCAGTCTCTCATAGGTTTCCATCTGGTTTTCAAGAGAGTCTTCCTGTCTTCTGCTGTCTGTGGAAACTCTGGCATAAGCACAAACCCTTTTCTTTTGTAAGACCGAAGCTGGTCGTTTGTTAATCACTTTTACTCGCACGTTACATCACTTCCTTCAAAAAACCTTTTCTTAAACTCCTGAATCCTTTGGAAAATGGCCTGTGCATCCTCTACCTTGTCAATGCACACCACTTCCACATTTCTCTTACTGCAAATCAGCATGAACTCCATAAACTGTCCCCAGTTACGGGCAATCGTGGCAGCCCTCATGGTAACCACCACATCAATCTTCTTTGCTGCGATTTCTGCTTTCAGACGATTAAATTCTTTTCTGTTCGGGTCTGCTCCTGAGGCTTCCTCAAAGAATATCTGCAAATCCCATTTCTGTTTTCCATATTCTTCTTCCAACCGCCTCATTACATCGTCCAGATATTTTTCATAATCTCTGTCACGATGGTTGACTCTGCAGTAAAAAGCCACCCTATTTATCGTTCCTGCAATCACCATATAAATAAGTACTCCTTTCGTTTTTGGTAGTATATAAATCACTCTAAACCCCTGTAAAGTCAAGCAATTCTACGGTTTCCACCCACTCTTTTTTCACTCTGTCCAAACTTGTCAGGAGCCGAAAAAAGCAGCCGGACAGAAACCT
>CALBQZ010000156.1 GCA_937899735.1 uncultured Clostridia bacterium
GTTATAAAATCAACAGAATTATCAGGGAGCATTGTGTTCTCGGCACTACCTGAAACAGAATTGAAATTAGGATATTCACATAATTCCTTTTCAGCCACAAGTCGCATATCAGTGTTCGGCTCAACACAAATTACATTACAACCTTTATCAAGAAGCTGTTTGGCAAACTTGCCTGTGCCTGAACCAATATCGGCAACAACAGATGAAGCAGAAAATCCGTATTTACCAAATAAGCACTCAATAAATTCTGCCGCATAACTTGGTCTGCTTTGTGTGTATTCATTTGCAATGCCATTGAATTTTTTTGTGGTATCCATACTTTCAACTCCTTATCTAAAATCATTGCCATTTATCAAAAGGCAGAATAGAAACTATTTTTTCGGGTGTTATTTTAACATCAGGTTTGCATTGAGCAATAACTTCTGATGAACCTGAACACATTTCATAAAATGCATCCAATAATAGTCTAATTATTTTTGTCTCATCTTCATCATTGTCGTGTCCATATAATTCCAATTCACTGCTATGTATCTTAATAATAACTTCATATGCAGTATGACTATTTTTCCAAGCATCTGCTAAGTTTGTGTTTAACAGCTCATCGATATTATAAAGTATCTCAGGTCGTTCGTGAACATATCCACCATAAGGCCTTTCTGCATCAATAGCAAAGAAACCACAAAGACCATTGTCACTATAAAATTTCCTACCCACACACCAACCTTTATGTTCTACGCTTTCATCATCCAAAGGACAATCATATCTATCGTATTCAATACTGTAATACTTTCCATTGTGTACTAAACAACAATTATCATCCGTATATCAATACCATTTATATCTAAAAACTGCCTTAATTCTGAATTTGGATTTCTGTATGCAGATTGCAAATCACCAATTCCGTTCTCTGCGATTTCAATGCAACCGTTTGCACTAGTTGTTATATGACTGATAATCAGATATAAATCTTCAAATGAAGGCAAATGACCATTGTACTTCTCTATAATATCATACAAATAATCTGCATCAATATTTCCATCGGACAAATAACTTTTGTACACCCAAATGTTATATGGAATACCCGTTATGTTTGCAAGTGTTTGCGTTGCTAACTCAGGTGTTCTAATGTCATAATCCATAATTTCACCTACACTTTTTGTAAATCCTCATAAGCCTCTATAAGCCATTGATGTGCCATTACCAATAAGTTGTTATCAAACTGATATTTAATATAAAGATAACAGGCTTTATCTAATGTTTCAACAGAACAGCTTTTCAACAAATCATCATATGATGGTACACCTTTTTTGTCCCAAGAAATTTTATCTGCAATAAATATAACTCTATCATACATACTTGCATTTTTTCTTAAGGTTGTGTGACACTCAATAGCATTCAGAATATCTGAATCAGTTATACTATATTCTTCTTGTGCTATGATTTTTGAAACTCTTTGATGTAAAAGAGCGTGATATTTTTCTTCGGCAGGGTCTATTTCTAATCCTTTCGTTATTGCAAAATCATACATTTCCTGTGGTGTCATTATTCCACTTATATCGTGAAGTAATGCTGCAAGTTTTATCTTTGTAACATCAAGGCTATATACTTCAGCTAAACCTATAGCTAATTCTGCCACAGTTTCAACATGCTTCAAAACATCTTCTTTATTGTTACTGAGATATTTGTTTTTAATTATATCAATCAAATTATAATTATCCATTGAAAATCACCTTAAGAAAACAAATGCATAATGGTTTATAGTTGCATTTCCAATTCTAAACATTTCCACTCTTCGCCAAGAACGGTATATGTTTCTGTCTTTTCTAAAATAACATCTTTAAATCCAACAGCTTTATAACAGTAATAAGCAGATTCGTTATTTTCAAAAACACCTAAAGAAACCTTTTTAGCACCATAGATTTCTTTTGCAAATTTTAAACCTAACTGAAGCATTGCTTTACCGTAGCCTTTACCACGTTTTGCAGGGTCAACAACTACAAAACCAAATCTCAGTTCGTCAAAGCTTTCTGACGGTCTTCTCATTGTAAAAAATCCTACAACCTCATCATCTTCAATAGCAGTAAAAGCCATAAGATTTTCAACGAATCCGAATCGCTTTTTGCTTATGGGATACTTACCCATAACACCTGCAGACCACTTATAAAAGGATATTTTATCCTTGCTCCACGAAAGTATTGTTTCTGCATCATTTTTATTGTAAGGTCTTAATCTTAACATTAGTATCCCTCCCTAAATTAGGATAGTTATAAAACTTTTCTCATAACAACTTGTCCGTTTTCTTTTGCGACTTCAACAAAACCTGCTTTTTTATAAAGTTGTACGGGACCCTGGAAATCAAAATTATCTCTGTTTTCTAAAATTTTGGCATAACCTTCAACAGCTACATAGCCCTTTTCTTTTGCATCATTGCATACTCTTTCAATAAAAGCTGATGCAATTCCTTTACCTCTGTATTCAGGGGCAATTTCAAAACACACGATAGAAACAGTCTTTCCGCAAGTATTTTCTTTTGCAAATTGTGGGACAAACCCTGAATAACTTTCAATATCTGCGGCATTGCACCAACCGATAGAAATATCTCCATCAAAAGCTAAATAACCGTGTATTTTATTTTCGTTCAGCATTTTTACAGCATACTTACGGAGTGTTTTCTTAACACCAAAGATTTTGA
This sequence comes from uncultured Clostridia bacterium, assembly GCA_937899735.1. Taxonomy (GTDB): domain Bacteria; phylum Bacillota; class Clostridia; order Oscillospirales; family Acutalibacteraceae; genus Fimenecus. The sequence goes on from CALBQZ010000156.1 coordinate 2,693, forward strand.
ACTTCTTAACCATCTTTTTGATTGTTTCTTCATCCTGGTTCGGAGAAGTGCAATAGCACGGTCCGTTTGGATTGCTGTCAGTAAATGCACGATTATCAAAAAAATCGAGATAGTCTTTATTCAGTTCAGGAGTTAAAGGTTTTATTGTAAATCTATGCATATTTGTACC
>CALBQZ010000157.1 GCA_937899735.1 uncultured Clostridia bacterium
AATTGTATCAATAGTGGTATCTGATTTGGCATTGACTACGCTATTTAATACAATTTGTAGTTTTTATTTAGCCTGTAAATCAAAATACACAATCCTATTTAAATATGTTGCGGAAGCAATCAATAATTGAATCAAATACCCTGCAAATCAAAATTGTTTTAGGTGCTTTTACGGTTTCAGTTGCACCGCAATCAAAACAGGTTCTTGTTTTTGTACCATTTCTAAAGAATGTTCCATCCTCATTATATACATATTCACCCCAGTTGTGGTCTTGAGTTTCTGTTGCATTACAATTTTCTCTGATGCACTCTCTTTCGTGACAACAACCATCATCACATTCTTCCCAAGCACCCCACTCATGACCAAGTGGCTCTGTATAGTTGTCAACATATGTATGACTACACTCTGAACAAACAAATGTTGTGTATCCACCTATAGTACAATCAGGAGATGTTATATTAGCAACATAGTTGCAGTTTGCAGATTCAGTAAATCCACATTTATAACAATTTCTGGAATGAGTTCCGTCATTATTCTTTTTCCATGAAGTGTATATATGCTCATGAAGTTGGAATGATTTTGACTCAAGAGCAGCGTTACAAATTGAACAGTATTTCGTCATCTGACCGTCGTGGTCTGCAGTTGCTTCAAAATCAACCTTCCAAATACCGTCATCATGACCGCTTACCTCAATTACTTCGCTATCAATAACTTCACCACAAGCATCACAGGAAAGAACCTTTTCGCCTTCCTGAATACAAGTTGGATAGCTTGATACTGTCCACACACCTTCAGTATGTCCATAAGCTTCAATTTCAGTTGTTTCGACTGCAACCCCACAGTCTGTGCAGTAATGTGTTGTCTCGCCTGACTGTGTACATGTTGGCTTGGTTGTTGTTACTTTAACAGTTGCACCGTGACCGTGTTTTTCAATCTGTTCTGTTGCATACATTGCGTTGCAGATTGAACAGAAAAGGCCCTTTTCACCATTTTCGGTGCAAGTCGGTTCTCTTGTGATGCTTTCATAACCGAACTGATGTGTGTGAAGGTCAAACTCCTTTGTTTCAAGAATATCACCGCATTTTGTGCAGTAACGGCTCATCTGACCGTTATGGTCTGCCGTTGCTTCAAAATCAATTTTCCATACACCTTCGTCATGACCTGTTGCAGAGATTACAGAAGAAGTAATTTCTGCGTTGCAAATACCACAAATTTCTGTAATAGTGCCATCCTCCGTACAAGTAGCAGGAGTTGTAATCTTCACTGATGTATGTGGGAGTTTTTCAAGTGTTTGAACATTCATTTGAATGCCACAAGTTTCACAGCACTGTACCTGTGTGCCTTCCATGAAACAAGTTGCCGGAATAGTTGTTTTCCAATCACCTGCAATACAGTTATGGTTTTCACCTGTCTGAGTAACACAGATTTTAATAATCGGAACGAAAGATAAATCAGCATTTGTAATAAATTTTGATTTGTCATTTACATCCTTGTATGTGTCTTCTTTAATGTTAAATTTCAAGTAATAGTCGCCAATTTCATTTGCTGTGAGAATTTGACGATATGAAGCGGTTTCCAAAGATATTCCATTACTAGAGTTTACATTATTACCATTACCATCGCAAATTGTCCAATAACCTGCAAGGGGAAGATATCCGTAATAAGGGACACTGTATGCATTGTAACCAGCTGTGACAACTGTTGTAAGGTCAAGTGAACCACCAATAGCAAGATTATAAGCACCGGATGATGTGTTTATAACTTTATCAAGATTATAGAGGGGTTCTATACCAGTCAAATCAGTACTCATCCCATTGCTGAGCATTGTGATTGTTGCACCTGCAGCTGAAAGTGGAATTGTCTTGTGCAACCATTCAACACATTCCCGTAAGGTCTTATATCCACCATTCTGTTTAACATCTATAATAGATTTCCAATCGATTGGCATTTTGTTTTTATCAGCTGAAGACTCGCTGTTATAAAGATATGTATTATGACTTTCTTCAATACTCGTCATATCAATATACTGAATTGCTCTTTTATAAATGTTGTCACAAGCCGTTAAACCGTTGATGGAGTCTGATGCACCAAAGTTAGCACACATGCCTCCCAAGTAAGCAATTGCAGAAGGTCCTCCATAACCGTTCATAGCAAACATTGCAACCTTATATGTAATATAAACAGGGCAATCATAATCAAGAACGGTTTCAATTTTGCTGGACTTCTGGGTTATTCCTATTTTAGTGTGAGCAGGTAGAGTAACCTGTGCTGTTGCAGTATTTGAAGTTGTTTGAGTTATTGTTTCTCCGTTTGAGTATGCAGTAGCGATAGTTTCCTGAGTCGTGAAACTCTGTGAAAATCCTGCACCTGCACTAACAAACAGTTTTGGAATAGAAAGTCCAAGCTTTGCTGAAACACTTGTCTGTGTACCGAAGGTGTGTGTTTCTGTACTTTGCATTGTATTAGAAACTGAAACAGAGTTTGTTTCTGAAAAGCTTACGGAAACATTAGATGAACTTAAAGTTGGGTTAGTTGTGTAACTTGTGAATGCAGAATCACCCGCTGTATCATTGTACTTAACGCCCGGCGCATTATTTTTTTCTGCTTCTTCTAAGCTGTCATATCCTTCTGCAGCAGTTTTAAATTCAACACCTTCCGGTGAGAAAGGTACTAATTCAAAATCATAAAAGGCTATACCAAATGATGAATAAGAAAACAATCCTAAACTATCAGATGGGTCTTTTGCTCTGGTTGTGGCAACAGTGGCAATAACCGGTTTATTGGTTGTGTCTCTAAGAAGTTCAAAACCATCTTCACTGCCTGTTGTACCCTTCAAAATAGAATTTTTTGTTTGTGTTTTATTATTGGTTGTTGCATTTAAAAGTTCGTTTGCCATATGCTCTTGAACAGCATTAAGATTGGAATAATAAGCCAATCCGTTTGAATGAGCATACTCTTTGTTTGCAACCTGACTGTCACCTGTAGTGAATTCCGAAGTTGAAGCTAAAATTTCGGAAAGATTAAAGTCACCATTGGAGGCTGTACTGTTTTGAGTAAAAAGTGTATCGAAATGTGCTCCATTAGATGATACCGAACCCTCATTGAATCCGAAAAAAGGTCCTGCTTCTTCAAAAACCTGGCTTGCAACATTTGCCCAAATCTGTGCAGTTGAATAGCCACCGAGGTCTGCAGTAAGTGCCTTTATATAAAATTCTGGCACAGAATTTGCAGAGTCAACAAGCATTCCACCATCGGCGATATCATAGTAGACCTTTCCATCTTCGGTTGTTATGCTTTTGATGCCAGTTCTGTTACCATTTGCATCGGTATAATAATCAGCCGTTGCTGCCGCTGAAACGATGTTGAAACCTAACAGGGTTGAAGTGCTGATAGCGATGCAGAGAACAATGGAGAGAATAATTTTTAATCTTTGTTTCATGTCGTGACCTCCTGATATATTTTTTATGGTTCAACAATATTGAAATCGGCATTTGCCGAAACATCGAACTGATTGAGATTATTAACAATAAGTTCAAGTTTTGATACATCGCCCTCAAGTTTCATAGATGCACCGATTTTTTTCATATCTCTTTGTAGAATAAGAGCAAGTGCATTTTTCGGACAAGTTATCGTCAATTCGGCAGAATCCGACGATGTATTGTGATACTGAAGCAATGCACCATTATTGAATCGGAGCATTATTTTTTCACCGGTATCAGTAAGATTAACATCGATTGTGAAATCTTCCCCCGACATTGAATGTTTATCAAGAAGAATTCCTATATAGTCAAATATCATTTCAGCAGTCATATTTTTAAGAACACTTCCATCTGACTTTGCATTTGCCCCTTTTTTTGCTGCATTTCCGTTGCGAAGTTCAAGTGCTGCAGAAAGATAAGCATTTCGCCATGTTCCGGATTCTGCCTGATAACCGAGTTGTTCGAGTGCATCGGCACATAAAAGCCTTGCTGCTGTATTTTCTGGGTCAGCGTAAACAAGAACATTAGTTACTTCTGCAACCCATTGATATTCGCCCTTATCAAAATCTTCTTTTGCTTTTTTAAGCACTTCATTGGTATCACCAAGATATTCAACCCATTTTTTTGCACTTTCGGTAGGCTCAAGAGGATTGAGATTAACAGGGTTTGCATCATACCAACCCATATATTTCTGATAAACAGCTTTAGAATTATGAGCAACCGTACCGTAATACTGACGTGTATACCAGTTTTTTGCAAGTTCGTCAGGAAGTTTAATCATATTTGAAATTTCATCCGATGTGTATCCTTGATTTATATAAGTCAAGGTCTGGTCATTTATAAATTTATATACAGCTGCTGTATCTGTAAGATAATCATTTATAAATTCATTGCCCCAGTGAGGCCAGTTGTGAGATTGGAATGTAACCTGAGCCTCATCTCCGTAAAGAGCAATTGCTTCAGTTATGTATTTTGCCCATGCATTGCCGTCACGAATCTGTGCACCTCTTAATGTGTAAAGGTTGTGAAGTGTAGCAGTGCAATTCTCAGCAACCCAAAGGGCTTTCATTTGAGGGAACCAGATATTCATTTCGGCAGGCGCTTCGGTACCGGGTGTCATTTGGAATTCCATCTCAACACCGTCGATAACATAACTTTCGCCTGTTGCTTTAATTTCATATGTTGGTCGAATAAAAGTAACGGTTCCGGTTGACTGCCCCATACCGATACCCATTGCCATTCTTCCTGTTTCTGACTGTTCAAGGAAAACACCGTACTGATATGACGCTCTTCGTCCCATACCTTTACCAGCATAAACATTTTCACTTACCGCGTGTTCTGTGAAATATTCAGGAACAATAATCGGGATAAGACCACTTTCAAGTTGTTTTTCAAGAGATAATGTGCTGTCAGCAATGATATCATCAGTAATAACACCTTTTATTCCACCATAGTGGTCAACATGAGGATGTGAAATAATAACGGCTTTAACAGGTAACTTACCAAGGTTCTTTTCAACAAGTTGCATTGCTGCTTGAGTACATTCAACACTCATAAGAGGGTCAAAGATAATCCATCCCGTATTGCCTTTGATAAGTGTGAGATTTGCCATGTCATAACCTCTCACCTGATAGATATTTTCGCAAACCTCAAACAATCCGTATGCGTGATTATTCTTTGTGTTTTCCCAAAGGCTTGGATTCACCGTATTGGGACATTCTTTATAGTTGTCAACAAAACTATAGGCTTTCTGACTCCAGATAACATTGCCATCTGCATCCTTGATTTCAAGTGATTCAGGTGCATCTATAAGACCTTTTGTTGCAAATTCATATTCCGTTTTATTTTCAAAATCAAGTGTTGAGTAAAGCGCAGAATTAACTTGAACGGTGTATTCTGTCGCGTCTTTTGTTTCTGCTGTCAATCCGAGTTTAGATACCATATCAATATTGTTATCTGAGCCACAAGCAGCAAGTGAAAATAATAATATGAACGACAGTAAAACTGCTATTTTTTTCTTCATTATTTTTCCTCCTTAAAACCCAATTTTTATAGTTTTTAAATTTGTATTAATAATGAGCTTCTCCGCATTCATAAACGAGATTACTGATAAAAGTTTTTTCATAAAATTTTCCTCCAATTTAGTTTTGTTTATTGCTTAAATTAAATAATTTTATATGATATAGTAATCAAACATAAAGTTTGCACTTTCACCGGCAATTCTCAATGAAACATAACCGGATACATCTTCTATCACATATGTTTGCATTAATTCGTTCAACTTGAATTCGTGAACTATTTCATCGTCAACAAGTAATACAATTTTAAAGTTACCTTCTGTGACCTGTGCGTGGTTGATATTGAATTCCATACGGTTAGCAACTATATTTTCACCATAGATTTCTTCAACACCTGTAAACTTTTCAGAAGAATAAGATGTAGTGTTTGTAACAATGCCGTTTGATGTTTTCAACCCCACAGCACCTACATCACGATTTATTATGTTTGCATCTGTGATTGTTTGCAAATTGTAGTTGTCAGCACCGTTTGTGTCCTCAATATGTTCAAGACCATCCTGCATAAACCATATGATAGCAACTACTACCATAATGACAGCACCTATGCCTATAAGTATCTTTTTTGTCTTTTCATTTAATTTCATTTTTTATTTTCCTCACTTTTTATTCTGGTGACAAGCACAAATACCTATCAAATCATCACCGTGCAAATAATGCTCGCATTCGGCACATTCTTTGAATTGACCCGATTTACCTTTATAGTGCTTGCAAGCATCCTGCATTTTAGTGACAAACGGAAAATCATCATTGTTGTATATAGGACTTTTGAGAAAGTCAGGATAAATCGGCATTGGCTCAATTGCAGGATTATTCCTTTCAATTTCTTCATAATACCCATAATACAGTTCAAAAGTATGCCCCTGAATATTGATAATCTTATAAAGGTCACCTTCGCGGATATCAGCCTTTTTTTCTTGTGCATTTTGTAGAAAAAAATTGTTTGTCATTTCTTCTCCTTTCTGCCACATGGCAAAAATCTGCTATACTGCTCATTGATAACAGTATAGCAGAGTTATCTGGAAAATTTTATTACCCAAAAGTACCTTTCAAGGTCATATTTTTAAATCTTTATATATCTTTTTTAAAATATTTTGGATATGTAAAACTAATACGTAAAAGTTAAACTTTTATAATAAAGTTCTTGAAAAGCAGGTTAAAAAGATATATAATAAATAACGGTATAACGAATAAAATAAACGACGGTATGACGAAAAGTAGTTGTGAGTAATTAAGGAGTAAAAATGGATTATTTAAAGATTGAAGATGTTGCAAAAAAATGGGGCTTATCCACACGCAGAGTGCAATCTCTGTGTTCTCAAGGTAAAATAGAAGGAGCAATCCGATTTGGCAGAGATTGGATGATACCACAAAATGCCAAACGCCCAGTAGATGGAAGAACTAAAGCAGGACGAAAAGATACTGTTGCCTTGTTAGATATGAATATGCCACTTCCAAGAAAAACACCATTTCTTTATATGAGTGACCTTTATAGTATTCCGGGAAGTGCAGAAGAATGTATAGAGAGTCTTTCTGACAATCATGAGGCAAAGGTTCTGTTTGCTGCCGAAATTGCTTATTCTAAAGGTGAAATTGATAATGTTTATGAGAGTGCAAATTATTTATTAAATAAGCATTCGGGATTTTACGCTGTGCTTTCTGCAGGTATGCTTTTGGCACTTTGTGCTATCTGGCACGGTGACCTTAATATGTGGCGAAAAGCAAAAATGCATATTGCAGAGGCACCTGCGAAAACAGATAATGACCGTGATATTATGGCACTTTCCATTACAGCAGTAGATAGTATGTTATATGACATAGCAGCTTTTCCTGAATGGTTTAGAATAGGATGTTTTGAACCTTTACATAAAGATGCTCTACCTGCTGCGAAGGTTTACTATGCTAAATATCTCTATGCTGCAGGGTATGCTGTTGCTACAAAACAAATTGAAATACAAGGTGTTCAGGGACTTTCTTTGATGTCCATATTGCCAAATACCATTGAGCCTATGATTTCACAGGCTATGGCTGATAATTCCATTATTGCGGAGATGTACTTGCGTATGACTTGTGCTACTGTCTATCATAACAGTGGTAACGATACACAAGCTATAAGACACATTGACCGAGCTATTGCTTTGGCTCTTCCCGATAAACTTTATGGGTTGATTGCCGAATATTGTCGTGTGTTGGGTTCTCTTTTAGAAATGCGATTGACACAGATTGACCCAAATGCATGGAACGAAGTAAAGAAACTCTATAAGATATATAATGCAGGTTGGTCGAAACTTAGTGGTAATGTTCGTGGTAAGACAATAATCACCACACTTTCACAGAGAGAAAGAGAAGTTGCTAAATTGGCTACTTTCGGTATGCAAAACAGCGAAATTGCCGAAAAACTGCATATGTCTCTTTCGGGAGTTAAGCAGGCAATTCGTATTGTATCTGAAAAAACAGGCGTAGGCCGAGATGAATTCGCCGCATTCCTGTGATTTCACATGTCCGAAATATACTGAAAAAGAAGTTTTCTCCAAAGGTATAAAACTCGGCATAAAAGATTACAACTGAAACTTTTATTGATGACTCAAAGAATTTTCAAGATGCACAATTACAATTCAGCTGTTTAACGATTATCAGTAATTTAACGATAGGTTAGAGAGATTTTCTATGTAATCAACTAAATAGGCAATAAGAAAGCGTTGCAAGAGGAGAGTGTAGATTTCCCAAATGCAACGCTTGTGCTTTATGTATGGCTTAAATGCTTGGTTTTTAACGGTAAAACAACGATACCACTATCAACACA
>CALBQZ010000158.1 GCA_937899735.1 uncultured Clostridia bacterium
AGGCTTTCCACGTGGTGCCCGTGCGGTGGTGCGGATGATTCACCACACGATAGATGATGGGGTCGCGGAAGTGCATGTTGGGGCTGGCCATGTCAATTTTGGCACGAAGCACCATGCGGCCTTCTTCGATTTCGCCCGTATTCATTTTCTCAAACAATGCCAGACTCTCTTCGACAGGGCGATTGCGATAGGGGCTATCGGTACCGGGTTGGGTAGGGGTACCCTTCTGTTGGGCAATCTCCTCAGCCGTCTGTTCATCGATGTAGGCTTTGCCTTCCTTGATAAGTTGCACGGCAAAGTCCCATAACTGCTGGAAGTAATCGCTGGCATAATATTCGTTTCCCCATTGGAAGCCCAGCCATTGGATGTCTTCCTTGATGGCTTCTACATATTCGGTGTCTTCCTTGGTGGGGTTGGTGTCGTCAAATCGCAAGTTGCACACGCCACCATAGCGTGCTGCTGCACCGAAATCCATGCAGATTGCTTTTGCATGTCCGATGTGCAGGTATCCGTTGGGTTCGGGTGGAAAACGGGTTTGCACACGATTTCCATTCTTTCCCTCTTTCAAATCCTTTTCAATAGCCTGCTCAATGAAGTTCAGGCTTCTTTTCTCGGTGTTTTCTGTTACAATATTTTCTGCCATATTGATTAAATTATTTTTCTCTTGTTATTTTTGAAGGTGCAAAATTACTCATTTTTTCGCAAAAATACCCATATCAATGCATATTTATTGTTAATAAAAGGATTGCGCACGCGTTGGAGGAAGTCAGTCAAGAGACTGAATACAAACAATGATTTGTCCGAATAATTTTACTCATATGTTTTATAACATGTTTTTTATTTTGGCCAATAAAATCAAAACATCTACCTTTGCAGCAGTTATCCTAAAACAATCTTTTTACCTTAAAAAAATTAGTACCAAGTAGAAATACTTTGCGAGAGATCTCACAGTGATGTGAGGTCTCTCTTTTTTATTCCTTATACGCTTCAATCCTTATCGGTCAAGGAGAAAGGTTTCACCAAGTTCATCAACCTTATAATCTGCTGCTTACGCTTGTTCATATAAGAAGATGGTGCGGCCGAATTGTACCTCAGCGGATTGGGCAACGAAGCTGCAATAAGGGCACATTGCGTCCGATTGAGCGATTTGGCGTCGGTGCCAAAATGGGCTTGTGCCACGGCTTGGGCACCATAGATGCCCGGGCCCATCTCGATGGAGTTGAGATAGACCTCCATAATGCGCTCTTTGCTCCAAACCAGCTCAATAAGCACGGTAAAGTAGGCTTCCAACCCCTTCCGCACCCAATCGGACGAGGGCCAAAGAAAGACGTTTTTAGCCGTCTGCTGGCTGATGGTGCTGGCTCCACGCTGGCGCTTGCCCTGCTTGCGCTCTTCTATAGCTTTCTCTATTTGTTCGAAATCGAATCCGTGATGCTCGGCAAACAGATTGTCTTCTGAAGCAATGACGGCCATAGGCAGGTGAGGAGAGATGTGCTCCTTGGAAACCCACTGGTGTTGCAACTTCAAAGGCTTTCCGGCAATCTTCTGTTGCACGCAACGGATAACCATCAGCGGCGTGTAGTAAACGGGCACAAAGCGGTAAATCACCACCATACTGATGGACGAAACAAAAAAGACAAGCAGGATGATGCGGATAATCTTAAAAAGCTTCTTCATGAAATTCTTTTGAACAAAAAAGAGTTTGAAGGAATGAAAAAGAGTAAAAATATTTCTCCGACTTTTTAGGGGCTCTACTCTTAAGAGGACAAAAGCCAGAAGTTAAAGAAAGGAAGAGGAAGACCTTTGTTTTACTTCTGACTTTTGTGTCGGTTCACCCCATCTTCTGAATTGGACGACAGAGTGGGAGAGATGATGCCTCCTTATTGGAGAGTGCCGTTGTTGGCAGCTTCAATCATCTCCTTTGAAGCATAGAGATAGATTTCTACGCGACGGTTTTCGGCAGCACTCTTGGTGTCGTCATATTCCTGATAGTCCTTACCCTCAACAGTCACCATCTGGTCATCAGCCACACCTTGTCCCTTCAAGAATGACTGAACAGATTGTGCACGCTGGAGTGACACACGCTGGTTCACCTCAAGTGTACCGGTCTTGTCGGTGTGGCCAAAAATGGCAACGTCCATGTCGGTATTGTTCTTCAACACGTTAGAGAACTCAGTGAGTGAAGTGCGGGCTGCACTCTTGAGTGTGCTTGAATTGAGGTCGAAGAGGATACCGCTATCAAATGTCACCTTCACGGCCTGCAAGCCATTAGCATCCTGCACACTCTCAACCTGGGCGGCCTTGATAGCTTCTGCCTGAGCCTTGGCCTTGTCCATCTTCTTTCCAATGAGAACGCCAACACCAGCACCTACGGCTGTACCGATAGCTGCACCAATGGCTGTACCTTTTCCTTTGTCGCTCTTACCGCTTACCATGTTACCGATAAGGCCACCGAGGGCAGCACCGCCACCACCACCAATCAAACCACCTTTAGCCGTGTTGTTCATACCACAGCCGCCCAACATAAGAGCACCGCTCAAAATTAGGGCCATGAATTTCATTTTCTTCATTTTCGTAATTTTTTGTTGTTTGTTTATATAGAATTTATTTTCGGGTGCAAATATAAGAAAAAGGATTAATAAACGACCAATCTCCTCAATAGAAAATATCATTTTGTCGACAATCAATCTTTTTTAGCCAACGAGATTACATGGATAATTGTTTTTTTTAGTAATTTTGCAACTTGTTAGCATCGTAGCTACGAGTGATGAGCTACAACAAGCTACAAGTGTGAATGAGGAATAAATAATAAGAAAGAAATATAGAACAAGATTTTATGGCAAAAGAATTGAAAGAACTCACCAAGCGAAGTGAGAATTACAGCCAATGGTACAACGACCTGGTGGTGAAAGCCGATTTGGCCGAGCAGAGTGCCGTGCGCGGATGTATGGTGATAAAGCCCTACGGATACGCTATCTGGGAGAATATCCAGAAAACTCTTGACGGAATGTTTAAGGAAACAGGACATGAAAATGTTTGTATGCCTATGTTCATTCCTGAAAGTCTTTTAAATAAAGAAAAGGACCACGTTGAGGGCTTTGCTCCTGAGGTTGCTTGGGTAACTCATGGTGGTAGCGAAAAACTTGAAGAGCGTCTTTGTGTTCGACCTACTTCTGAAACTCTTTTCTGTGAACACTATGCAAATATTATTCAGTCTTACCGTGACTTACCAAAGCTCTATAATCAGTGGGTTTCTGTTGTTCGTTGGGAAAAGACTACAAGACCATTCCTTCGTACACGTGAATTCTTGTGGCAGGAAGGTCATACAATCCATGCAACAGCAGAGGAAGCACAGGAAGAGACAATCAAGATGCTTAACGTTTATGCTGATTTCTGTGAAAACTGCCTTGCAATGCCTGTTGTTAAGGGTGTAAAAACTGCGAAAGAACGCTTTGCAGGTGCAGAAGATACATATACTATTGAAGCACTTATGCACGATGGTAAGGCTTTACAGTCTGCAACAAGCCACTACTTTGGTGACGGCTTTGCAAAGGCCTTCGGAATTCAGTTCCAGGACAGAGACAACAAATTAAAGCATCCTTTCCAGACATCATGGGGTTGTACAACTCGTCTTATCGGTGCTCTTATTATGACTCACGGTGATGATAACGGTCTTGTTCTTCCACCTAAAGTTGCTCCAATTCAGGTTGTTGTTATTCCAGTTGCTTCTCATAAAGCAGGTGTTAAGGAAAAGGCTACTGAAGTTTATGAAGGTCTTAAGAAGATTTGCCGTGCAAAGATTGACTTAAGCGATAATTCTCCAGGTTGGAAATATGCTGAGTATGAGATGAAGGGTGTTCCACTCCGTCTTGAACTTGGTCCTCGTGATATTGAAAATAATCAGTGTGTAGTTGTTCGTCGTGACACAAGAGAAAAATACTTTGTATCTCTTGACGAGCTTGAAACAAAGATTCCTGAACTTTTACAGGTAGTTCACGATGGTCTTTACAATGCAGCGCTTGAGCGCCGTTCAAATATGACTTATGTTGCAAACAACATGGATGAAATGATGGATATTGCTGAGAACAAGCCTGGTTTTATCAAGGCTATGTGGTGTGGTGACCGTGAATGTGAAGATGCTCTTAAAGAACAAGCTGGTGTTACATCACGCTGTATTCCATTTACACAGGAAAAAATCAGCGGAACTTGTGTTTGCTGTGGTAAACCTGCAGAAAAAATGCTCTACTGGGGCAAGGCATATTAATTTTAAACATTTTAAAGGCGAGGAAAACCTCGCCTTTTTTATTTTGTCCTATATTGAATTAGGTATAAAAATATGGTAAAATAAAATGATAAATCATATTGGGGGAGTATGTGTGAAATTTATTGATATTACAAGAGAAGTTTTAAGCTGTCCTGTTTTTCCCGGTGACCCTGTTGCAAGTCTTGAAAGGGTAGCAAAAATCGAAGATGGAAGTCAGTACAATCTTGGGAAAATCGAGATGTGTTTGCATAATGGCACACATATGGATGCACCATTACACTTTTTATCCGACGAAAAGGACATTACAGAAATTCCCCACGAAGCGTTTTTTGGTCCTTGTGTTGTAGTTGAGGCAAATACGGAAATGATTACAGGTGCTTTTGTTGAAGAATACTTTCCAAGAAATGCAAAAAGAGTGCTTGTGAAAAGTGGTGGAAAGGCAGTTTTCCACGAATCGGCTGCTTCGGCTATTGCACATCTGGGATACTATCTTGTTGGTACTGATGGTATGACTGTTGAGCCCGAGGGTAGTGACGGAAGAACACACAGAATGTTTTTGATGGATAATATTGCACTTCTTGAAAATCTTGATTTAAGTAATGTGAAAAAGGGAGACTATTTCCTTTCAGCTGCACCAATAAAAATCAGTGGTGCAGAAGCTGCTCCCGTAAGAGCCTTTTTAGTAAGTGATTTTATCTTCTGGAGTGGAGATAATAAATAAATTTTGGAGAAAAGCATGTTTAAAAAGTTATTGAGTTTATTTTTGACCTTTGCAAAAATCGGAGGAATTACCTTTGGTGGTGGACTTACAATGTTGCCACTTTTAACACGAGAAATTGTCCAGAAGAAAAAATGGGCAACGGAAGAGGAATTGCTTGACTACTATGCTGTCGGTCAATGTACACCAGGTATTATTGCAGTTAATACTGCTACATTTATCGGCTATTATCAGGCAGGAGTGTTGGGTGGCATCTTTGCAACTCTTGGAATGGTAGCGCCATCAATAGTAATCATCACAACTATAGCATCTGTTTTGCAGTCTTTTATGGATTATCCGATTGTTGCATCTGCGCTTACAGGAATCAATGCTATTGTTTGTGCTTTACTCGCACACACAGTAATTACACTTGGCAGAAAAAGTCTTGTGAATATGATTTCGGTTGTGCTTTTCATAATCGGACTTATCGCTTGTTTCGTGTTTGATGTTACTCCGATTCTTCTCGTTATCTTTGGTGGAATTGTTGGTATTGTTTACAATAAAATCAAGGGGGTAAAAGCAAAATGATGACCTTCTTGCATTTGTTTATAGAATTCTTTAAAATCGGACTTTTTGCTGTTGGTGGAGGTGCTGCTACAATTCCTTTCTTGCAGGATTTGGCAAGAAGCGACTATGGTTGGTTTAATCCTGAAGAATTGGGTGTTATGATTGCCATTGCAGAAAGCACACCAGGTCCTATTGGCGTCAATATGGCTACTTATGCAGGTTACCATGCAGGACTTTCCGAGTTTGGCATTATTGGTGGGGTTTTCGGTGGAATAACAGCGACTATGGGACTTGTTACACCATCAATTATTGTTGTTGTTATTATTGCAGGTTTCTTAAAGGCATTTAAAGAGAATGAATATGTGAAAGGTGCTTTTTCGGGTATCCGCCCGGTGGTTACAGCACTGGTTGCCTTTGCAGTTTTTGGAATTATTAAACCGATTTTCTATGTAAACGGTGCTTTTGCAATTCCCGTTATTGCAATTTCCGTTGTTGTTTTTGCACTTATGTTTATTAAGAAACTTAAAAAATTACACCCTGCTTTCTGGTTGGCACTTGGTGCTGTTGCAGGTATATTATTAAAATTATAAGGTGTTTGTATGTCGCTTCAGAAAAACCAAGATATACAACTGAATATTGAGGGTTATACCGCTGAGGGTAATGGTGTTGGACATTATGACGGTCAGGCTGTTTTTGTGTCAGGTGCTGCAAAGGGCGATACAATTATTGCACATATTATCAAGGCAAAAAAGACCTATGCAATCGGTATAATCAAGCAGATTTTAAAGCCATCCCCCGACAGAGTCAATGTGGATTGTGAGCATTTTCGCTCCTGTGGTGGATGTGTTTTTCGTCATATATCCTATGAGGCAGAAAAACAGTTGAAACGACAAAAGGTTGTTGATGCTTTTCTGCGACTTGCTCATATGGAAGTGCCTGTGAGAGATATTATCACTTGTGAGACGGAAAGATACAGAAATAAGGCACAATATCCCGTTGGAATGGAAAAGGACATTGTTGCAGGTTTTTATGCACAGAAAAGCCACAGAATTATAAATTCTTCCGACTGTGCGTTACAACCAAAAGAATTTGCAGAGATTGTCGAAACCGTAAAGGACTGGATGAGAGAATTCGGCATTACAGCATACGATTCTGTAAATCATACGGGACTTGTACGTCATATTTATATAAGAAAAGCTTTTAAAACAGAGCAGATTATGGTGTGTCTTGTAATCAATGGTAATGTCTTACCATATGCAGATGAGCTTTGTGATGATTTAATGAGATTTGAGGCAATCAAGAGTGTTGTCATCAATGAAAATACGGAAAAGACAAATGTAATTCTCGGTAAAAACTGTACAACCCTTTGGGGTGAGGATTATATTGAAGATATACTGTGTGGAGTGGAAATCCGACTTTCACCACTTTCTTTCTATCAGGTCAACCACGATTGTGCAGAATTACTTTATAAAAAAGCTTTGGACTATGTGGAGACAAAAGGGAACGAGACAATCCTTGACCTTTATTGTGGTGCAGGTACAATCGGACTTTCAATGGCAAAGGATGTTAAAAAGGTAATCGGTGTTGAAATTATTCCCGAAGCCATTGAAGATGCAAAGGAAAATGCAAAACGAAATGATATTAAAAACTGTGAATTCTATTGTGTTGATGCAAAGGAAGCAGTTAAAATACTTAAAGAAAAGAATATTGAGCCTGATGCAGTAATTCTTGACCCACCTAGAAAAGGCTGTGACAGAGAAGTGCTAGAATATGTGGCAGAAATGAATCCAAAGAGAATTGTTTATGTTTCTTGTGATGTTTCAACTCAGGCAAGGGATTGTGCAATTCTTCGTGAATTGGGATATGAAACAAAAGAAGTAACACCAGTTGATATGTTTCCAAAAACAAGCCATGTAGAATGTGTGGCATTATTAAGTCGGAAAATCAACGTGCACAAAATGAATTTGAATTCTTCTCCGTTTGAAATGATAAAGAGTGGAGAGAAAACGATTGAACTTCGTTTGTATGATGAAAAGCGGCAACAAGTAAAAACGGGCGATAATATTATTTTTACTAATACCTCTACTGGCGAAACACTTAATACCACAGTTACGAAATTGCATAGGTTTAATACTTTCAAAGAATTGTATAAATCTTTACCTTTATTACAGTGTGGATATACAAGTAAAAATATTGATAAAGCAACACCGTCTGATATGGAACAATATTATTCTATTGAAGAACAGAATAAATATGGCGTTGTTGGAATTGAACTTTGCCGACCTAAGAAAATTACAGACGAAAGTGTCGCGTTAATTGTGCGACAATAAATCATTAATTAAGGGGATTATATATGGGAAAAACATCATTACTTAAAAAGATTTTTGTAACCAGAGAGGATTGGTCAACAGAACCGGTTGAAAGGGCAAGCTACTATTCATATTTTGCAGGTCAGAATATGATTTACACTCTTTTCAATGTGTGTTTGACTACATATCTTTTGTTTCTGGGTATTGACCCAATCAAATCAGCATCAATTATACTTATTGTTAAGGTATGGGATGCAGTAAACGACACTCTTTTCGGTGCGATTTTTGACTTAATCAAGTTCAAAAGCGGAAAGAAATATCTGCCTTGGATAAAAATTTCAACTATTCTCATTCCGCTTGCTACAATACTGACTTTCGTTATACCTTCTAATTCTTCAGAAACAGTTAAATTGGTATGGTTTGCTGTTGCTTACATACTTTGGGATACTGCTTACACTCTTTGTGACGTGCCTATCTTCGGAATTCTCACATCAATGAGCCAGAGTATTGACGAAAGAAATACCATTCAGTCATACAAGAGTATTGCAACTTATGCAGGTGTTGGTATCACATCCACCTTGACAACTGTTCTTATTAGCGAAAAAGTTGGTATGAATTATGGCATGATAACTGTCATTATCTCTGTTGTTGCATTTGCTTTGATGTCACCTGCATCATTTAAACTCAAGGAGCGTTTCCATGCAGAGAGTGAAGAGACTTTTACTATAAGAAAAATGTTCTCATACCTTATCAGAAATAAGTATCTACTTATATATTATGTGGGACTTTTCTTCTATTCTGCATTGAGCATTGGTAATGCATTTACTCTTTATGTTTCATATTACTTGTTTAACAGTGCATTGTTCTCATTGCTTGTTGGTGCAATCGGAACAATTCCACAGCTTATTATTTCCTTGCTGTTACCGAAAATTATCCGTAAATTTGATAAGATGAAGGTAAATCAAATATGCTTGTTGGTTTACGTTGTACTCAGTTTTATTATGTGGTTGATAGGATACGGCAATGTGGTTGTTTACATCATTCTTTTCACTATTCGTTCAATCCCATTGGCAGTAATCAGCCTTGAAATGTGTATGTTCACACCGGACTGTGCAGAATATGGACGATTCAAAACCGGTACTGAAGCAAAGGGCATAACTTTTGCTGTACAGACATTCATGGCAAAACTTACAAGCTCTATTTCAGGTGCTTTGGGACTCTTCATTCTTGGCCTTGAATCGGTTGGTTGGAAAGTTGTTGAAGTAGGTTCATTCCAGGAATTGGAACAAAGCGGAGTAACACAGACACAACACGCATTGGATATGCTTTGGTTAATCTTTATGCTTATTCCTGCAATTGGTGGTGCTATTGCTTTTATTATATGGTTGTTCTATGATTTGAAGGATAAGGATGTTCAGATAATGACTGATTGCAACACAGGTAAAATCACAAGAGAACAGGCTTTGAGCATGTTGTCAAAGAAATATGACATTGAAAAGTAATTAGTGCTACATAAAAAGGGGCAATTATTATGAAAAAATCATTTGTAAAAATTATTTCAGTTCTTCTTGTGCTTTGTATGACACTTCCGATTATGGCGAGTGCTACAGTGGCAGGGGAAGTATCAAGAGTCAGTGTTACAATTAATGGTGACTCTGCAACTGCAAGAGGTTTTTGTTGGTACACAGACGAAAAGGCAGGGACTGATGTACAGGTTGCTCCTGTTGGTGCTGACCTTAAAAAAGCCGAGGTTGTCAGCGGTATAAGTTACAAGTCTATGGAGAAATATGTACATAAGGCTGAGGTTGACACACTTAAACCTAACACAAAGTATCAGTATCGTGTTGGTGATAGCAAAACTGGTGTTTGGAGTGAAATTGGCTATTTCACAACTCCAAGCAAAACAAAGGATGAGGCTAATTTCATTGTTTTTGCCGACGTTCAGGCAAGTAACGAAGAAAACTTCCAGAGCGCAGCAAGGGTTTTACAGTCTGCTGTTAACACAATGCCAAATTATGAATTTGCAGTTGGTCTTGGCGACTTTGTAAATGACTGTACTAACGAAGAATGGGACAGTTATTTCAGAAACTTTGCTTTTATGAATATGAATACAACTCTTATTCCGGTTGCAGGTAATCACGAGGGAAATCTTCAGTGGTTCAAGTTTAATAATATGTTCAATATCGGTGCAGCAGAGAATAGCGCAACAATAACAGGATGTTATTATTCCTTTGACTGGGGCGATGCACATTTTGCAGTTCTTAACTCAAATGATATGTATCCAATGTCCGCTTCACAGATTAACTGGCTTAAAAACGATATGAATGCATCAAATGCACAGTGGAAAATCATACTTATGCACCGTGCTTTATATTCAGCAGGAAAGAATATAAACAAACCTGACACAGTTATTATGAGAAATCTTCTTCTTCCTGTAATTGATGAATTGGGAATTGATGTTGTTTTTGCAGGACACGACCATATGTATATGAGAACAGAGCCTGTTAAGGGTGAAAAAGTTCAGGTTGCATCAACTGTAACAGAATATTGGAATGGTGAAAGCACAACTTTTGCATTAAATCCTGATGGTACAACTCACATTCTTCCATCAACAGCAGGAACAAAGCGTTATGGTGTTAACGAAGACGCAATGCCCCCAATTCTTGAAAGTTCTGCAATTGCAAGGGACACAAAAGATGGTGGTGTGTTTGCAACAGTAAGCCTTGACAGTAATCATTTTGTTTACAAGGCATATATGGTTGATGACGAAACAGGTGAAAAATCACTTATTGATACTTATGCAATAAAGAAAACAGACAGAGAAAGTGTCAATGAAGATTACGTAGATTTGCCAACGGATATCGGCTCAACAGCAGGTCAGCATGGAATTACATTTGTTGTTGAAATCGTTAAAATGCTTGTAAGCTATATTGAACTGTTATTCAGTCTTTTTTAAAGAGGTACTAATATGAATGGAATGACTCGCAGAGAGCAACAGGTTACGGATATTAATGAAATTATCGAAATTCTTGAAAAATCTAAAGTTGTACACATTGGAATGATTGACGGTGATGAACCATATGTTGTCCCAATGAATTATGGCTATACTCTCGTTGACGGAAAACTCACTCTCTATCTTCACGGTGCAAGACGTGGCAGAAAAATCGATGTTTTAAGAGAAAATCCAAAAGTTTTCTTTGAAATGTGTTGTGACATTACTCCTTTTGAGGGTGAGGTTGCTTGTAAATACGGTATTACTTATGCTTCAATTATGGGCAGAGGTGTTGCAACTCTTGTTGAAGATGTTGAAGAAAAGAAAAAGGCATTATCAATACTTATGAAAACACAGGTAAACAAGGATTTTACTTTTGAGGATAAATTGACAACGGTTGTCAGTATAATTCGCATTGATACACTTGAGTTTACTGCTAAAAAACGTCTGGCACCTAAAAAGTAAAGAAAAGTTTACATAAAAAAACAGCAAATTCAAACTGAACTTGCTGGAAAAAGCCTTGTTATCGGGCTAAAATGTAGTTAACACTTGATTGTGAGGTGTAAACAATGACTATTGGTGAAAGAATAACTGAATTGAGAAAAAGCAAAGAGCTCTCTCAGGAAGAGTTGGCGGAGAAACTTGGAGTTTCTCGTCAATCTGTTTCAAAATGGGAAACAGGAGTATCTATTCCCGATACAGATAAGGCTGTGGCTATGAGCAGAATTTTTGGAGTTACTGCCGATTTTCTTCTTACCGGAGAAAGCAATAATCCCGACC
The DNA here is from genome assembly GCA_937899735.1 of uncultured Clostridia bacterium. Taxonomy (GTDB): domain Bacteria; phylum Bacillota; class Clostridia; order Oscillospirales; family Acutalibacteraceae; genus Fimenecus. The sequence continues at coordinate 11,610 of CALBQZ010000158.1, forward strand.
TCGTATCGGGTGGAGTAGTATATAATAAAAACAAGATTGTTGAGGGAGCCGAGCCTGCAACTGCACCTATAACTGCACAACCTTTTGTTGAAGATGATGAGAGAGAAAAGAAAAAGCTTAATTGGAAAACATTTGTTTCTATTGTAGTGGCAATTTGTTTGATTATCGGTATCGGAGCATTTGCTTTTTTGGGTAAAGACAATTCTACCGTTGCAGATGTCTTTGAAGATGTCGAATACACCTATGTTCTTGTTCACGGAATGGGTGGCTGGGGTGAAAAAGCAGCTATGAACGATGTTGCACCTTATTGGGGTTCATCTTCAGGTAGCATCTCTGCATATCTCCGTACTCAGGATATAAAAGTTGTTGAAGTAACTGTAGGACCATTTTCAAGTGCTTGGGACAGAGCTTGCGAAGTTTATGCTCAGCTGACAGGCACAAGGGTTGACTACGGTGAGGCACATAGTAAAGAACATGGTCACGCAAGATTTGGAAGAACATATACAGAGCCATTACTGGAAAGATGGGATAAAAAAGCAAAAATCAATCTCATCGGTCATTCCTTTGGTGGAAATACAGCGAGACTTCTCACAAGTTTGCTTGAATATGGAAACGAAGCAGAAAAGCAGGCAAGTCCTGACGATTGTTCACCTCTTTTTGAGGGAGGAAAAGGAAAATATGTAAACAGCGTTACAACTCTTGCTTCCCCTCATAATGGTTCAACACTTTTCTACTGTCTTGATTATGGTCCACTTGTTGAATTGGCTCTGAATATGCTTTACACAACTAATAGTGTTGGAAGCATTTCGAATGTTGATTTGTTGGATTTTCAGTTAGAGCATTTTGGAATCAGTTCAGATAACCATAGTACAAGTGTGTTGATTAATGGTACTTTTGGAAAAGGCAAGGATAATGCTTTTTACGATTTATCACCTCACGGAGCAAAAGAGCTCAATAGTAATATAAAAATGGTTGATTCTGTTTACTATTTCTCATACTCTTACTGCACAACAAAAGAAGCACCGGTTTTTGGAAATCAGGTACCGACAAAGGATACAATGGGAGTTCTCATGGTGCCTGCAGGTTTGATAGGAGCATATAGTAATAATCGTGCCGATGCACAGATGGTTATTGACGACACATGGAAACCAAACGACGGACTTGTGAATGTTATTTCTGCAAAATATCCTAACAATGAGCCTTACGTGGATTATGTTGCAGGAGAAACCAAAATCAAATCAGGTCAATGGTATGTTTTTCCAACTCTTACAGGTGACCACGGAACGGTTATCGGTATGAATGGTAATGTGGAAGCAACACGAAATTTCTATATGGACCATATTGCCATAATTGATAATTTATAAAACAAAAAAGCCCTTCATTGCGAAGGGCTTTAATTCTTTATTTCTGTTTATCAATAAATTTTCCGTAGTGCTTTGGTTCAAGGAATTTTGGACCGAATGACATAACCTTCAAGAATAAGTTGAGGATTACCTTATTAGGTATCATCTGTTCAAAGAAGCCTACAAGATCATTCAGGATTTCTCCACCTGATGGGGAGCTTGACGGAATCATAATTACTTTATCTTTTGGACGGAATTCGAAGATAAGTGAACGTTTTGCAATTGTCTGAATAGGACGGATAGTAACAAGAAAACTTTCGTCATCAAGCCATATTGCATTTGCACAAACTGTAAAATCAATTTTACCCAAAGTGATTTTTGAATAACGATATCTGCCGTCAAGACCGAGTTTGATTGTGTTTGTTTCTGTGCCTTCGGTCCATTCCATTGTACATTCCTTGTCACCGAAATCAAACTTTACCATATCAATATTTCCGGGTTTGTCAGTAAGCATATATGTAACAGCCATTGGGAGAACACTAACCTGGAAACCTGTAAGGTTAAGGAGTATTTTCTTGCGGAATTTGATGTATCTGTTACGGATAATTTCTTCTGTCTTGCTACGGTCACTTTCGAAAAGTGGTTCAACGCTTGTGTTTTCTACAGAATTAATTTCTTCGTCAGTTTCTTCGAATGCCCTTGGGAAGTACTTGAAAAGATATTCAAGACAACCTGTTTCGTCAGTAACAGCAGATGTCAACACAACAGTTGCGTCGTACTGTGGTATTCCGATACCAAATTGTGAAAACATTCCGTCAGCACGGAAAGAATCCTCATCAATGCTGTTTTTCCAGAAGCAATAGCCATAGCCAAAAGATGCATCTGTGCCTGGTCTGTTATATTCATTACCGATTTGCTTTTTGGTTGCCTCAACGGTCCACTCTTCAGGAATAACCTGAACGCCGTTATACATACCTTTTTGTTGATAGCAGAGAGTGAGTTTTGCGATATCCTCTGTTTTAACATAAAGTCCCCAACCACCTGCTTCAATACCATTTCGGTCAGTTTCCCAGAAGGGGAAATCAATTCCAAGTGGTTCGAAAAGACGAGGTCTGAGGTATTCTCTCATACTCATTCCTGTAACACGGTTAATGATTGCAGAGAGCATAAAGATATTTTCGTTGATGTATAAGAATTTCTCGCCCGGTTCAAAAACCCATGGAGAATTCATGTAATCTTCAATCCAGTCAATCTTACTCTTATCGGAAAGGAAGCTTGGTTGTTTACCGGATGACATTCTTAAAAGATTCCTTACGGTCAGTTTGTCAAAACGGGCATCTGCTTTTTTGGGTGGATAGTCAGGAAAGATATCCACAAGCTTTGTGTCAAGAGAAATAAGTCCTTCGCTGATTGCAAAGCCTATTGCTGTTGAGGTGAAAGACTTGCTGACAGAATAAACTGACTGTGGAGTCTCTTTGTTATATGGCTCGTTATACCATTCAACGGCAACTTTACCGTGACGGATAACCATAAGGCTATGAAATTCATATCCAACCTGTTTTGCGTCGGACAAGAATTCGTTGACAACTTTTGCAGAAACACCAACAGCCTTTGGGTTTTCTGCTCTTGGAATTGCGTTATTCATAAGAATCCTCCTCTTTTATTTCCTTTTTTTAAAAACAAAAACCTTGCTTATCACATAATTCCCAACTGTGACTAACACCATAGCAACGATTTTTGAAAAATTATAATTTATATGCAATAAAGTTGCGAGAATAAACATTGTTCCCATATCCAGAAGAAGTGTCAACACTCTTGCTGAAAAAAATGACATCATCTCTTTAAAAATCTCAGGGTTTTTGCTTTCAAAAACAAAGATTCTGTTTGCAAAATATGAAAATGTAACTGCAATAACCCAGGAAAGTATATTTGCAATCTGCAACTCTATAGCATCATTACCGTCAAGAAAGGTGAGTGTACTGCCGTAGAAAACAATCATACTTACAAGAGTGGTAAGACCACCCGCAATCAGGTAATGTATAATATCTTTATATTTTTTATAAAGACTCGTAATTTTCTTCATCATAAACTTTCTTTTCCTTTGCTTTCAACACATTTTTTTCAATGTAAATTGGACGGTTTTTACCTTGAATATAAGTACGTGCAAGGTATTCCCCTGCAACACCTAACAGCAGGAGTTGTAATCCGCCAAGGAAAAGTATAAGCACAACAATAGTTGCATATCCAGGCACATCAACACCAAAGAAAAGCTTCTGAATAATAACAACAAACATATAAAGGATTGATGCAAGGAACGTTAAGAATCCCACACCTGTTGCAAGTTTCAATGGCAGAGTGGTAAAAGCAATAATACCGTCAATGGCATATTTAAGGAATTTAAAGAAAGACCATTTTGATTCGCCTGAATATCTTTCTTCTGCCATATATGGAAGATAGTAAGTGTTAAAACCAATCCAAGCAAAGATACCTTTTGAGAAACGATAATATTCAGGCAAATTGAGAATTGCATCACAAACGCACCTTCTGAAAGTTCTGAAATCACTTGCTCCTTGGAAGAATTCAATATCACTTGCCCTGTTAATGCATTTGTAGAAACACTTTTTCATAAAAGACATAAACTTGCTTTCACGTCTTTCATCCTGATAAGCAGCAACCATATCGCAATTTTCATTTTCGAGAAGATGATTAACCATTTCAACAACAATTTCAGGACGTTGCTGCAAATCTGCATCAATAATAGTAACAAAATCACCATTGGCATGTTGAAGTCCGGCATACATAGCTGCTTCTTTGCCAAAGTTTCTTGACAATTCAATTACAGAAACAACGGATGAATATGATTTATGGAGTTCTTTGAGTTTTTCACTTGTTTCGTCGGAGCTCCCGTCATTTACAAAAATAAATTCAAAAGACTTAATTGCTTTTGGCAATTGCTGAAAAGCTGTTACTGTTTCCTTGAAGAAAGGAAAAACATTATCCTGCTCATTATAGCAAGGAACTATCAAAGAAAGTTTCATAACAAAATCAACCCTTTATCATTCTGATTTTCTTTCGTTTTGCTCTTATTTTGTTTCTGCGGATTAAAAGCAGAATGTAAATCACTAATAAAACAGCAAGGATAACAAACAACACTTTAAAAATAGTGGATGAAAGTATGGTTTTAATAACGCCGAGTATAAGCAAGAAAACATTAAGTTCAATATCTTCTGCTGCAACAAGGTCAACCGTTGCAACTACCTCGTTTCCATAAAGAACTTCGGCCTGACCGATTACTTCTCCCTTTTTTACAGGAGCAGAAACACTTTTTGGTGTTTTACTTTCAACAGGACGGGTAACAAGACTGCCTGTTTGTGTACCCAATGGCACAAGTGCTGAGATTTCTTCAGCAGGAACAAGTCTTACGTGGTCAACCTTACTGTTATATTTAACATCAACAACAGTTATAACATCGGTTTTATTGGTTACCTTTGTAAGTTCAATGTTCTTAAATGCCCACTCATAGATTTTTTTGCTTTCTGTGAAGGCAACATTTTCTTCAACACTATCGTTGTCAATGTCATATTGAGGAGCACCCATAACAATAAGCAGATAATTGTATCCGTCACGGGAAGCAGTTGTAATAACGCAACGGCCTGCTGCATCGGTTGTACCGGTTTTTACACCCGAAACTTCTTTACAATAGTAGTCAGGGATTCCAGGATTCATCATTTTGTTTGTGTTGTGAAGATATCTTGTGTGTGGATATTTCTCGGTAGGGGGTATATCGTATCTTGAAGTGCTTGTGATTTCCTTAAAAGTAGGATTCTGTAAAGCGTATTTTGTAATTTTGTAAAGGTCGTTTGCTGTTGTGTAAGCATTTGGGTTAGTGTCAAGACCGTGTGCGTTGTAGAATTTTGTGTTTTCACAACCGAGCTTTGCAACAAATTCATTCATCATAACAACAAAATTGTCGATTCCACCACCAACATAGTCGGCGAGAATATTAGCTGCATCAGCGGCGGAAGGCAACATAAGACAATAAAGCAGGTCTTTAATAGAAAGTGATTCACCTGCAAGAATACCTGCCGTAGCAGCATTCTGTTTATAAAGTCCTTCGAGGTTTTCACGTTTACAAGTAACCACTACGGACAAGTCAGGACAATTTTCCAGCACAAGCATACAAGTAACTATTTTTGTAAGAGATGCAGGAGCAGTTTTCTTATTTGCGTTTTTATCAAGAATTACAGTTTCTGTGTCTGTGTTTATTAAGAGAACAATATCTGATTCGGTCTCTAAAAGAGAGTTAAAAGATGCACTGACACCTATGGAAAAAGTTGAAAATATAATAACGGCAACAAGAAATACCGATAAGAGTTTTTTCACGAAATCACCTACTTGAAAAATCTTGCTAAAAGTATATAATGTTATACATAAATAAAGTATAACACAAATAAAAGTAATATCCAATACAGAAAAGAAAAAATTTACAAAAGGAACGAACTTTCAGATGATTTATATTACAGGAGATATGCACGGAGATAAAAAAAGGTTGTCGCCATTCAAATTAAGATTCTTAAACGAGGGTGACACGCTTATTGTCTGTGGTGATTTCGGCTTTTTGTGGGATAACTCAAATGCCGAACAGAATTATTTGATGTCCTTAGGAAAAAGAAAATATAACATCTGTTTTATTGATGGCACTCACGAAAATTTTGACCTTTTGAATAACTATGAAATCAGCCAGTGGAATGGTGGTAAGGTTCATAAGATTTTCGGAAATCTTTATCATCTCATGCGTGGTCAGGTTTACGAAATCGAGGGAAGAAAAATCTTCACAATGGGTGGCGGAGAAAGCTCGGATATTGATATCCGCAGGGATGTTAATGCCTGGTCAAAGGATGAAATCCCAACTCAGGAGGAGCTTCTGGAGGGTGCTGAAAACCTTGAGGTTGCAGGTTATGACATTGATGTTATTATTACCCATGAGCCACCGCTGAAGGTCAAGAATTTTTTAAATCTTAATGACCCTAATGAATTCCGAGTAAGTCCTCTCAATGCATATTTTGAGGAACTTTCAGATGATTGCAAGTTCAGAAAATGGTATTTTGGCTCTCTTCATGTGGACAAGTTCATTTCAAATTCACACCGAGCAATATATAAAGATATTGTAAAGGCAAATACAGGAGAAAAAGTATAAAAAGGAAAGTCTGTGAAAAGCTCACAGACTTTTTTGTTTGGTTAAATAGCAAGAATTTTGTCAAATATGGAAAGGATAACTGCGAAAGGTCCTTCACCACTCTGCTGTGCTTCCAAATTTCCACAGTCAGTAGCAATGCTACCGTCATAATCACTTGTGAAAGAAGAAAGCCAGGAAATCATACCGTCAGGATATGTAAGAGTTACTTTATTGCCAAGACCATCAACAGTATTCATAAACGGGTACTTACCATTATCTGAACTGAACATATCGTGGTTAACTGCAAACCACGAATGATGTGAACTTGATGTTGGGTTTCCGCTTGGATATTTTACAAATGTAAGAGAAGAAAAACGACAGTCAGCAGGATTGTTATTTGTTGCAGTTATGTTTTTCCACAAACCTTTTACAGAGAAGAAATAGTTAACAAGTGGGTCAAGTTTACCACTTGTAAGCCATACAGGAATATCAGCAATAAGGTCCAATGCATCAGTTGATGGGGTCCATGCGGGACAAATTGGGAAAATTGCTGCAAACAATTCAGGATAAGCAACAGCCATTTTAAGTGTCATTTTACCACCCATTGAGTAACCGCCAATGTAAATGCGACTTAAATCGATATTGTCTTTATTTTTTGAAATAAAGTCGTCGATAGTAGTTCTTAAAGGATGGATAAGAGAATCAGTCCAATAAATACCGTCTTCTTCAAGTGAACGAGGAGCAAATATGAATGCACCGTTACTACCTTTGAAACGATTTTGAAAATCATCGGATGTCCAGAAAGCGATATCGCTCTTTGTCACTTGTAAACCCTCTTCAGCACCATCACCCATACCGTGAAGCCAGATTACAAGAGGATACTTTGTTGTGTCACCCTCTTCAACAGGTGAAAAATATCTGTAATCAATAGTGAAACCGTCTGCTTCAGGACCTTCACCATATACAAATTGTTTTTGCAGTTCAGGAAGAATGTCGTCGTATGTATCATCAACAGTACAAGCAAAAGCAGGCAAAGCCAACGAGCATATAATCATAATAAAGGATAAAATTATAGATAAAGCCTTTTTCATAGAACCGACCTCCACTTTAATAATCAGAAGTTGTTTTTAACGGCTACTCCCATTGCTCGTGTAAGAGAAGCTTCATGGGATGAAGGAAGGTCACAGCTATAATGCCATACCATAACACCACCAAAGCCATTATTGATTGCATAATCTGTTTTTGCTTCAATTACATCAGGAGTGTTAAACCAGAAATCTTTGTTTATATTAGGACAATGGTACCAACCATTTTCGTCAAGTTTGTCGTAGCAGCTCTGATACTCATACCAATAAGCAGACAAATCGGAAGGACGAGCATAGAAAGGAAGACCGACGTTGACTTTTTCACGAGGTAATTCCAATGCTTCAACCTGACCAACCATACCTTCATAGGTTGCGTGTCTGCCTTCGGCATCGAGAAAATCGTATGTCATGATTTCAAAGGTGTCAACCGCCTTGATTGCTTGTTTTGTATAGTTGATATTCCAAGTGGAAGCTGCAACACCAAGAGTGTAGTCTCCCAACTTTTTATCGAGAGCAACAAGGAATTTGTTGTAATAAAACCAAGCTGTTTTGGAAAGTGGATATTCATAGTCAAAATGAACACCGTCAAAATCATATTCGTCAAGGACTGCGATTATGTTTTTTATGAATCGTGGACGACGGAATGCTTTGTTGTGCTCTTTGCTTAGAACATCCATCTGCTCATACCAGTCAGTAGAGTCTGTTTGTCCTCTTGGCCCAAGAAGATTAAGTGTGATGTGAACATCTCTGTCACCAATAGCGGCTCTGAGATTTGCCAAAACTTTTTCAAGCATTTCTTTTTCAACAATAACATTTCCCTTATTGTCAAAAGAAGCACATTCAAACACAATTACATCTGTTATAATATCAAAATCCTCAGCGTGGATGTTTTCAGGATATTGACCCAATTCACCCCTTATATAGGTTGTAACTCTGAATTTCTCAGGTTCTGTATCTCCTCCGTTATCAGGACCAAAGCCTAAAAAGCCTGAAATAAGGGTGATGAATGCAGTGAGTAATGCGATTACTTTGTTAATAAGTCCCATAATTTAAAACTCCTTTTTAGTTTTTATTTTTTATTAAAGGTTTAAGGAAAAGAGGTTTCCTTTCACCTGCTTTTACCATTTCTCGTGAGAGAAGCTCTCTCATTGCCTTGATGACTTGTTTACATTCCTTGTTATTTACAAGATTGTTTTTCTCGTATGGGTCATTCTTTAAATCATATAAGAAGTCATCAAAATAAACAGTGGCACTGTGTTGCATCATTCCCGAAGCAATTGCTCGTGCTGAATATTTCCACTCCTTTGTACGAATTGCTCTGCCTACCTGCGATTCGCTGATTTGAATGAAAACACAGTCTCTTTCAGGCGTATCACCTCTGTTTACAGGAAGAATATTTCCTGAATAGCTTTCGGGAATCGGAATTTCTGCAAGACTTAAAAGCGTTGGTGGAATATCGATAAGACTTACAAGGCTTTCAACATTTTCACTCTTGTTTACTGCGCCACCACCGAAAACGAGGGGAGTATGTATGCTTGAATCGTGACAGCTGCGCTTGTATTCCATATTTCGTGTTTTGAAATGGCAACCGTGGTCACTTGTGTAAACAATTATGGTGTTTTCATAGATTCCTTTTTCTTTGAGAGTGTCGACAAGTCTTCCCACATTTGCATCAAGTGAATTAATTGCAGCAAGATAGTCGGGATACTCCTCTTTGTAGTTGCCTTTAAGGAAAGTTAAATCTTCAGGGAGAGGATAATCACGATATTTTTCAATTAATTCCTTTGGTCCTTCAAAATGACCGTGGTCATTCTGGTGATGTGGCTCAAGTTGAGAAATAAACATAAAAAATGGTTTTTCATTATCGTGGTTATTGATGTATTCAAGGGCAAAGTTGTTTATGCAGTCTGCTCGATAGCCCTTGAAGTCAATTCTGTTGCCTTTTTCATCAAAAACATATCCATCATATCCGTGGGATGTGAATTCGAGAATATCAGCGGCTCTCCAATATTTATAATTGCCTTGTCTTTGTGGTGGTACAGCAGTTTTTTCACAATGCACACCTTTTCCGGGATATCGGTCGGAAGCTAAATGCCATTTTCCTATATATGCTGTGTCATAACCATTCTCATTAAAATAGTCTGCCATTGTTTTTACATTTTCATCCAAGGCGATACCATTCCAATAGCATTGATTCTCGGTTGCATATTGTCCTGTTTGCAGACAAGCTCGTGCAGGACCACAGACCGGTTGGCAGGTATATGAATTTTCAAATAACAGGCCTTCGTCACCTAATTCCCAGACATTTGGCATAAGGTCGGGAGTGAGAGTGTCCCATCTCTGTTGGTCTGAAAAGTAAAAAATGATGTTTGGACGCATAAGCTTCTCCTTGATTCTATTACTTTAAAATATAACACAAAATATTTTTTTAGGCAAGAACTACACATAAAAATAAAGAGTTCACACAAAAGTGTAAACTCTTTATTTGGTGCGGGTGTTCATAAGGGATTATTTTTGATTAAGTATAAAAACTGCCCCCACTAATGTGAGAGCAGTAAAAACATTTAATTTAACGTTTTTTTATCATCTATTATTTTTTGCTGCTTTTCTTTCAGCATTTCATTAAGCTTTTTAGTATTTCGTTTAGTTGCGCAATAAATAATTGCCCAGACCGCCAGATAGCCGACAACAAAAATACCGGAGAAAACCAAAATCGGTGTCAAGCCCAATTCGAGCCAATCATTGAGCAGATAAGTGCCTAAATAGCTGATATATAAAACAACACCGTGAATCAGAATTGCCACCATCAAGGGCAGGCGTTCTAACTGATAAACAGCATTCATACCGCCTGCTGTAAAGGCAAGTACAGTTATTGAAAAAATACCTGTACAGACCTGATTAACAGTTAATGTATCTATCAGACCCTCATAATGCAGAATCAAATATAAAACAGCAAGAACGATCGGACCGAAACCGCAAGCAATCAGACCTCTGCGAAAAAATTCCGTAATAAATCTTTTCATATTCCTTCGTACCTCCTTCTTATTTGTGAAAAGCAACGCCTTGAAACATACTCACGATAACCGCATCTGAATACTGCATCCACACCGCCGTTGAACACAGCATCAAATCGCTCAATGCGGTGTTCGTTGGCAAGGGTAGATTTGTTGATGCGTATAAAATAAGAAGGCAGAATATTCTCTAAATCACGAAGTCTTTCCTGAATACGGTAGCGTTTTCCCTTCGTATCGACAGCTGTTACCTTTTTATCAACAACAGTTATACACTCTATTTCAGAGAATAAGAGCTTTTTCATCTCGTCATCATTGTATCCCATAATGCTTTCAGTACCTGAAAAACTACAGACGAGATTTTCTATCTGCTCAGTCAGAGAAGAGGGCGCGTGAACCTTTGCAATTATCTCTTCGTCCGCATCTTTATCTATAATGAGTTTGTATTTCATCGCATCAAATCCTTATTGTTTTTTCATTTGTGTGAGGAAGCTGAGAACAGCTATCGCAGTTATAAATACACTGTACAGAATAATGGGTGTAACGTGAGTTAAGGCAAGCTCAAAGTTCCCGCTGAATAAAGCTTTTTCCATTTCTGCTGCGTGAACAAACGGTAGCACATTCGCAATTTTTTCGAAAAATCCACCCACAAGCTTCAAATCAAACCATACTCCGGATAGCCACGCAGAGAGATTAGTGAGTAATGCACCGCAAATACCACCTATCTGCTTAACACCAAAGATACCGCCGCACAAAAGCCCCAACGCAATGTTGAAAACAGCCATAGGTATTATACCTATTATAGCATAAATAATATTTATGCTGACTGTCAATCCCAAAGGAATCGCAAACAGATAACAAATAACTGTCTGCCCGATGGCAATTGGTAAAAGCGGCAGCATATAACCAATGATAAAATCAAAGCCGCTGAGCGGTGTAGTGTATAATCTCTGCAAAAATGCACTTTCACGGTCTTTGGCAATCAGCGTTGCAGAAAAAAGTGTCATGAATGACAGCCCGAACACAGTAATTCCGGGGGTAAGGGTGTCAATATCAAACAATTCTGCGGGGATATTCTTCTGCAAGCTACTCAGAAGTAATAGTAATACCAAAGGAAAACCGAGACCGAAAGCAAGATTTATCGGGTCACGCAGAATCTCCT
>CALBQZ010000159.1 GCA_937899735.1 uncultured Clostridia bacterium
TAAAAACCAAGCATTTAAGCCATATATAAAGCACAAGCGTTGCATTTGGGAAATCTCCACTCCCCTCTTGCAACGCTTTTTTAATTTATCAACTATACTTTTATTTTATCCGAGTGCTACCATGCTGAAAACGAGCGCAAACAAAGCAACTGTTTCGCAAAGACCTACGACTGTAATATACTGTGAGAAGCCCTTTCCGGTTTCAGCCAATGCATCTGCACCTGCTGCACCTGCTTTACCCTGGAATACTGCAGAGAAAGCCATTGCAAGACCTGATGCAATACCAAGACCAATTAAGAATGCAGGGTCTGCATCTGAAGATTTCATCTGTTGCATCAAAAGAAAACCGTAAATTGTCTGTGTAAGAGGTGCACCAGCAAAAACTGTAAGAATAAACGGTGCAGCCTTATTACTCATATAGCATTTTTTCCAAGCACCAATTGATGCCTGACCGGCAATACCGATACCGATTGCTGAACCAATTGCAGCAATACCCATTGCCAAAGATGTTCCTAATAATCCGAAATTCATAATTATTCTCCTTTGTGATTTAATCTATTTGTTCATTAAATGGTTTAAATTTATGTCCACTCCAGGACATATCAAGATGCGATGAAAATTCTAATGTATTAAGTCTTATACCGTGAACGATAACGGACAAGACATTTAATATCATATTAAGTCCGTGACCAAATACTAAAAGGACAATCGCAATAATCATAAATAAGAAGTTTCCAAGCAGTGGTCCTGCCAATTCATTTACAGTGGCAGCAATAGCAGCACCTGCAAGTCCGACGGCCCAAAGTCGTATATAGGAAACTATATCCGAGAAAACATTAACTACACCAAGCAAGACAGAAACAATATTTGTAAGACTTGCAAGTATAGATTTTACAATGTTTCCTTCGTAATTTGAAAATACAAAACTTAATAGGAAGCCTAACCCTATAAGGATAAGTGCAACTGTACCCACAGGAATACCGCTTATTACAAGTGAGAAGCTGAACACTTCAGGATTTACCACAAGGCTTAATACAAGATAGTAGATTCCAAAAAGCTGTAATATTGAACCTATATCACCAAGCATTTTAAGTGATTTTATATTTCTTTTCGCACCCTTTATATGTGCTATGGTCAACTGAACAAGTGCCAACGAGAAACAGAAAATCTGTAAATTCTGTGCTGTGGTAAGCCCTACATCACCTTCTGTCCAGAATGGATGCCATATTCTGTCTTCATAAACATTTGAAATTACAGGAATTGACAAATTCTGAAGCCACTGTGGTATTTGTTCAGGAGAAAGTCCGAACCAAGTGCATGTGAGTGTTCCCCATAACACAGTTGATAATCCCAAAAGTCCTATAAGCAAAAATGTTGGTGGAACTGTTTTCTTCGCAATAAGTGATTTTATTATTGGTATTGCTGCAACAACACAGATAAATAGTCCGTATCCGCCATCACCGAAAATAATACCAAAGAAAATCAGAATAAATGCCAGAAACCAACCTGATATGTCATACTCGAAATATCCCGGAACTGCACCTAAAAAGTCAGTTAACGGATAAATAAGGCTTACAAACTTATTGTTTTTAAGTTTAGTTGGCACATCGTCTTCTTGTGTCGGTTCTTCCACGAGAAGTCCCCAAGAATTGGCTCTTGCTGTTTCCTTTAATCTGTCAAGGTTTTCAGTTTCAATATATCCTTTGAAATGTGCAACTGAAACATTTTTGTCATCAGACAGTTGTTCATCTACCATACCGGTTGCATAAATTTCAAATTCTATTTCCTTTTCACAAGCTTTTACGGCATTTTTAAGTGCTTTTGTATATTTTCCGTAAGAAAGGATTTTTTCGTCTAATGATTTAATCCGGTCACCAAGGTTGGATACCTTTTGTCGCATTTCTTCCGTGGACATTTGCGGTAGTTCTAACTTGTAGCTATTTAGCGATGCAACGAGTTCGTTTTCACCTTCAAATCCCGATTTAACCAACATACATTTTACGGAGTTTTTGCTTTCTGACAACTTAACGGTTTTTACATTTTCTCCCAAGGACTCGTATTCATTTTCAGGCATTTCATAAAATGAAGCATCAATGCCTTTTTCTACTAAATCCTTGATACTTGCAGGTTCAAGCTCACCCCAACTTTTAAGTCGTTCAAGTTCTGAATTAAGAGTAATCATTTCTGCCTGACAGTTTTTCTTTTCGTCTGTCAAAGAAGATATTTCATTTGCAATTCTCAACGCATCAGTAAGACTTAATGCTTCACTCTCAGTGTCTTTTTTGTTTCCGAGAATAAAAACTGCACTTTCAAGCAAAGAAATCTGTTCTTTGAGCTCATTTAATCGGTCACCCGAGCCCTCAGTTATTTCAATATGAATCATTCCAAGTTTTCCGAGCTTTTTAAGTGTTTCTGCTTTTTTATCTCCCATAATAATGAGAGAAACTTTTTTCATAGGAACTATCATAATGCATAAACCTCCTCTCGAGAAGTCTCAGCATTACGTTGAGCAATTTTGCGTTTTGATATCTTTGAACGAACTACGGCACTGACCTGTTGGTCAGCCATATAAATCGATATCTTTTTAATATTCTGTTGTGTTTCAGGGATTTTTACCTTTTCAAACAAGTTGACTCTTTGACTGGTTGCAAGAAGTTCTGCATCCAAAAGTCTCACTTGTTCATCTAACACTTCTGCCTCCAAATCAAGTGACATTGCTCTTTCCATGTGATTTACAGCAATATCAACCCATAAAGGCGTTTCGTACAAATCATAATCTCCTCTTGAAAAGTTTGCTCCCTCATAAGTCGGAATCGCAACACCTGCAATATTCCCTTTTCCTTTGCGGATATTGCTTACAGTGATTATTCCGTCAGGGAAAACATCCTTTTCACTAAAAACAGCAATCCAATCTCTGAAACCTTTTTCAAGTTTCTCTTTTTCTTCTCTTACTGCTTTAGCTTTTGCTTCAATTGTACGAATTTCTGCTTGAAGTTGTTGTTTTTTTAGTGTCAGAGTAGGCAAATATCTCCGGTACATTTTAAGAGCATCTTTTTGTACCTTTAACTCATTTTTTGTTAATTTGATTTTTGCCACCTTAATCCTCCTTACTTAGGCCAGAATTCATCAGTAAGGTCTGATTTTATACCGGTTTCGTCTTTTTCGAAACAATCAGCTAATATCTCCCAGCCCAAATCAAGGGATTGTTCAAGTGACAAGTTAACTGACAAGTCCATCATCTTGCTTTCGAAAAGGCTACCATATTTAAGAAGTTTTTCGTCCCATTTATTCATTGAAAAGCCCATGTTTTTCTTTTCTAACGTTTCTTTATAAGAAGAATACAGACGAATCATACCATCCATAAGTGCTCTGTGGTCTTTTCTTGTTTTGCCGTTAACATTCTGCTTAAGTCGTGAAAGAGAACCAAATGGTTCGATACGACCACCCTTAAGATAATACTGTCCTTCAGTAATATAACCTGTGTTATCAGGTACAGGATGTGTTACGTCGTCACCGGGCATTGTTGTTACTGCAAGAACAGTAACTGAACCTGAATTTGCAAAGTCAACAGCCTTTTCGTAACGAGCAGCCAACTGTGAATAAAGGTCGCCGGGATAACCTCGGTTAGACGGAACTTGTTCCTGGGTGATTGCAATCTCCTTCATGGCATCAGCAAAGTTAGTCATATCAGTAAGTAATACCAATACATCCTTATCCTGCAAAGCAAACTGCTCTGCAACTGCCAAAACCATATCAGGAATCATCATACATTCAACAGTAGGGTCAGATGCAGTATGAATAAACATAACTGTTTTGCTCAATGCTCCACCCTGAGAAAGTTCATCCTTAAAATAAAGGAAATCGTCGTATTTAAGTCCCATACCACCAAGAACAATTACATCTGCATCTGCCTGCATAGCAATACGGGCCAGAAGTTGGTTATATGGTTCACCTGAAATTGAAAAAATAGGTAATTTCTGCGAAACAACCAAAGTGTTGAACATATCTATCATAGGGATATTCGTTCTCATCATTCGGTTAGCAAGAATTCTCTTAGTCGGATTAACAGACGGTCCGCCGACAGGCTTCATATTCTCTGTAAGTGCTGGTCCTTTATCTCTTGGTTCACCTGAACCATTAAAAATACGACCTAACAAGTCTTCGCTGAATGAAACACGCATTTCACGACCTAAAAATCGCACCTCGTCACCTGTTGAGACACCCTGACCTCCTGCAAAAACCTGAAGAGAAACAAGATCTCCTTCAATTTTATTAACCTGAGCAAGTGATTTACCGAAACGAGTGTTAATCTGAGCCAATTCCTTATACTGTACATTATTAGCTCTTACAGTAATAACGTTACCGGTGATTGATTCAATTCGATTAAAAACTTTATTCATTCTCACTCACCATCCTTAAATAATGTTTCAGCATCGAAGCCTAAATTACCGTTCTTTTCTTTATATAATGTGTCGATTTCTGCCTCAACCTTTTTAAATGCATCACTCCGGAATTCCGTATAGTTCCAGTCGATAAATTTCTGACGCATACGATTAAGAAAACTACGAGCATCATCTTTGTTGTCTATTTCATATTCACTACCCAAAACATTTATAAGTTTGTCGGTAACATATCGCTGACGCAAAGTACCACAGTTTGCATCAATCAAATCAAAAGAATTCTGCTGAAGATAAACTGCATCAAGCATTTCTGCCTTAAGATAGATTATATAGTCAGAAATGCTTGTACCTTCTTCACCGACAACCTTCATCATAGAGCCGATTTCGTTTCCGTGATGAAGAATTTCTTTACAATAATCTGATTTTTTGCTATCAATAACACTTCTATATTTTGACCAAGAAATAAGTGGGTCAATAGCAGGATATTTTCTTGCATCTGAACGCTCACGGGATAATCCATGAAAAGCTCCAACAACCTTTAATGTTGCTTGTGTCACGGGTTCTTCAAAGTTACCGCCTGCCGGAGAAACCGTACCTCCGATTGTGACAGAACCTGTACTTCCGTCAGGCAAGCGGACATAACCTGCTCGTTCATAAAAGGCTGCAATATATGATTCAAGATATGCAGGAAATGCCTCTTCACCCGGGATTTCTTCAAGTCGTCCTGACATTTCTCTGAGTGCCTGTGCCCAACGGGATGTTGAGTCTGCCAAAAGAAGAACGTTAAGTCCCATCTGTCGATAATACTCTGCAAGTGTTACTGATGTATAAACTGATGCTTCACGGGATGCAACAGGCATTGATGAAGTATTACAGATAATAATTGTACGTTCCATAAGTGAACGACCTGTTTTAGGGTCAGTAAGTTCAGGGAATTCTGTCAATGTCTCAACAACTTCACCTGCACGTTCTCCACAAGCAGCAATAATAACAATATCAACATCGGCATACTTTGATGTTGTGTGCTGTAAAACCGTTTTACCTGCACCAAATGGTCCTGGAGTACAATATGTTCCACCCTTGGCAACCGGGAAGAATGAATCAATAAGTCGAACTTTGGTTTCCATTGTTTCAACAGGTGCTAATCTCTCACTATAGCATTTAACAGCTCGTTTTACAGGCCATTTGAACGACATAGAAACAGAAACATCACGACCTCGTTCATCTGTAAGAACTGCAACAGTTTCTTTCACCGTATATTCACCTTTTGGGACAATTGACTTTAATGTGTATTTTCCGAGAAGATAAAAGGGAACAAAGATTTTATGAGTAAATGGTCCTTCAGGAACTGTACCGATATATTCACCTGCACGGAGAGTATCACCTACTTTTGCTGTAGGTGTAAATTCCCATTTTTTCTCATAGTCAAGTCCATCCGCATAAATTCCGCGTTCCAAAAACCAACCCGCTTGTTCTGCTAATACAGGCAACGGATTCTGAAGGCCGTCATACACCTGACCTAACAAGCCCGGACCGAGTTCTGCCGACAACATATCACCGGTAAATTCAACATCGTCACCGCACTTAATACCGTCAGTCATTTCATAAACCTGAATTTGTGCAATATTACCTCTTATACGGATAACCTCACTTTTAAGTGTAGTGCCGCCAACTTTAACAAAGCATATTTCGTTCATTGAAACATTGCCTTGAAATTCAACAGACACAAGGTTACCGTTTATGCTTACAACCTTTCCTGTATTTACGGTCATTATATAGCCTCCAACCTATCTCCATTCATAATGGAGTTGTAAATATTTTTATATGCGATTTCACCAGCATTTGTATCAAACTGTTTTATGTGTGAAATCAGTTTCAATTTAAGTCCGTAATAATAGACAAATTCCTCTGAAAAATTATCCACTGGTCTGAGAGATTCTAAAAACTCTAAACGATAATTATTAAGAAATCTTTCTGCTTCAAGAGGACTTTCAATCTCAACAGCAGTATTTGCTGTTTTTATAAGTTCATTTGATAACGGAATATTTTCTGCATCAAATGACTTTTTCATCTTGTCTGCCCTCACCTTTGCCAGAGCAAGACGTAAATTTCTTTCACCATTGTTCCATTTTTCTATTAAAGATGAACTTGATTTTTCATAATTTTTTGACGGTAAAAGAGTCATTTTATTGATTTCATTCTGTATTCTTTTGCCTGCAACCTGATTGCACAACTCAAAAAATCGTTCTTCCGTAATCGGTAACGACATATTTTCACTGATTCCATCCAAAGACGGCAACTGTGATATCAAATAATATTCTGACATAATTATTCCGCCTCTTTCAAAAGTTTAACAACCTTTGGACTGAGATAATTTGACATCATATCCACAACAGCCTCAGTAGAATAATCGTAATATGCACCACCGTTATTAACTGCAACACGGAATCCACCATCAAAATTATCATTAGCTTTAAGAGTAACACCCTTTGAAATTCTTGCTTTTAGAGAAGAAAATGCAGTTTTTTCCAAAACTTCCACATCGTTACTGTTTAAAATAACTTCAATGTTCTCCACATCAGGCTTATTTGCCCAACTCTCTACAACATTTATAACAAGCTGTGACAATGAATCAGCAGAATAAACTGAATCAACTGTTTCACCAACAATACCATTCAGTTCTCTTGTAACACTTTCTCTGAAGGAAATGAGAAGGTTACGTCCTGCCTGACGGATTGCATCCTCACTTGATTTCACCATTCGCTCATTTTCTGCTTTAGCATCAGCCAGGATTTTATCAGCCTGTACTTTTGCATCTGCAATAATCTTTTCAGCTTCTGCTTTTGCAGATTTAACAATATTTTTTGCTTCAGTTTCTGCTACTTCCACACCATCTTTTTTAATCTGGTCAATGAGTTCCTGTAATTGTATTTCCATAGGGTTTTCTCCTTTTTATTCCATATTTATTTTTGTTTTTAAAAAAATAATGGAACCAAAATCCTCTGCAGTCAGCTGGTTCCATTTAATACAATATTAATGAAATAATTATATCACATTCAATTTTTTTGTCAAGTTTTCAAATAATGAACTCTTAAAGAGTGCAACGCTATCCCCAAAATGACGAATTGTATCAAATAGCGTAGTTAATGCCAAATCAGATACCACTACCCAACAATTTGTGTTGATAGTGGTATCGTTGTTTTATATAGTATTTAAGCCATTTAAAAGAATTAAGCGTTGCAGTTGGGAAATCACTACTCCCTTTTGCAACGCTTTTTGTTTGTTATTAAGTTGATTAGTTAGAAAATCTCTCTAACCAATCGTTAAATTACTGATAATCGTTAAACAGCTGAATAGTTGAATTAAACAGTTAATCAAAGTGTATCAAGCCACACCACTCGTTGTGTCACATAAAACCGATATTTTTTCATAATCGAAGTGGTCTAATTCATTCCAATTTTACATATCATTTTTAACACTCTTGTCTTCGTCTAAAAAATTATTTAACAATATTCATATTATAATCTCTCAGAATTTTTACAACGATTTTCTGGTTTTCCAAGACCATATTCTTCATCTGTTCATAATTTGGTTCTGTATTTTGAATATATGAAGTGAATTCATCCTGGAAAGAATTAAATGCTGACTTTAAGTTGTCGGCTAAAGCATTATCAATAATAGATGCGTCGGAAATTAATGGTTGCTGTACTTGTATGTACTTTTCGGTAAATGGAGATACAACTTTACTCTTTATATCGCTAAGATATTGACTATGTTTCATATCTTCTGTGGTTTGACGAGTATTAACATCATTAAAAATGTCTACAATCGAGCATGTAAAACTAAAAAACTCAAACAAAGAATCTAGATGACGCTCTATAACGATTGATTTGAACCACTCTAATTCTAGTTCTGTTTTTCTGTTGCTTTTTCTCATTATTATATTTTCTGCACGAGAATCTATTGTAAAAACAAGGGATAAGCTCGCAATAAAACACGTCATTACCTGCAAACAACTTCTTATCAATTCAGAACAATTATAATTACCTTCAGGTGTTTGGGATTTCTCTAAATTATAAGAATATATCAAACCACAAATTATTGCTATTGTTGCAATAACAACTATTGCAGTGAATATTTTAGCTCCCTTTGTTTTCATGATTGACCACCCAAAAAATCAGATGTTCCTGAAATATTAAATATTCCATTTTCAATATTCATTCTTATAATTTCGTCACAATCGAAAATATATTGTTTTCTAAACTGAGAGACACCTAAAGTTTTTATACTTTTTTGAAACATTGCCGAAAAAAAAGATGAATTGATAGAAAAAACTTCTTCTGGAACAGTAAAAGTCACAGTGTTAGCTTGAGAATCCAGCAAATCTAAATTAAAAAAAGCTCTTGCCTTCGCACCTAATTCTTTGCCAGATAAAACTTTGTACGTTTTATTATCAATCTCATTTATAGGTAATATATCCATATTAATTACTCCTCTTTAAATATTTACTATCAAGATACAAATCCATCGATATAATAGTTCCCGGAAAATTGTGTTTTATGTTTTTAACATATGCCGGATCTGGTGCATCATACAAATTATTACTATCATTAAAAGTAATTATTTTGTTTTTTAAGCCAGCATCATCTTCTTTGATGGCAGTTGTATATCGTCCATCAAATAGTATGCTTGTTCTACCAGATGTTATACTAAATACCGATTTATAATTCGTATTGGATGAATTAAATAAACTTAAAAATGCTTCTATATATTCCACAGTCCCATTGCCTCGAACAACATCCTTTTCTATAACTCGAGACACTCTCTGTTGGAGAGAGAAAACTGTATATAATATTTCCTCGTTTGAAATAGATTTTTGAGATAACAAACTTTTTTTAGAGTAACGCTTGAGCTTTCTCTGCATCTCTGTTGAAGAATGGTATTTCAAACTCTCATATATTGTTTCACCGAAATCAACAATACATAGTTTGCATCTTCCCAATTTGTTTGTATTATCATAACTATAATGTCCCAAAGTAAACCACTCAACGTTTGACCCACCATGTTCAACACAGTTGTCTATTATTTCTCCGAAAAAAGTACTAAAAAGATTTTCTCCTTCTTTTGTTAGGATTACGCCATGTCTCTTCAAGGATTTGTTGATATAGTCGATAGATTTTTCGCTTGCTTCCGCTGAATTTCCATTGTTTATAAGTTCTAAAGTTTCAGTATTTTTTATAGGTGTGTCATATATATTTAGATGTTTTAGTAATCCGCTGCTCTTTACCAGTTGGTCAACTTCTTGTGTTAGCGATACCTTATCTCCTACTAAATCTCCGCTTACATTTATTGGTTTTCTAATTGACTTGCGCCATTTTATACATTCTAAAACTATCACATCCATAATAGTTGATGCACATACTCCTATGTTTTTGCAGTTCAAATGGCTAAAATGGATTTCACGGACTGTTAAATTTTGGAATGCAGAATAAAGCCTTCTTAAAAAATATGCGCTTTCAACTGGATTATTAGAAAAGCAAAACTGTTCGGGCACATCAAATTCCACATATGAATCAAAGTTAAGACCTTCAATAACAAAATTGCTTTCTTTTAAATTTGTTAAGATTTTTGAAGTGTAGGGGTTTAAATGAATTTTAGTTCTTTTTATTATGCATTTGTTTCTTCGGCGAAGCTTTAAAACTTTTCTATAAATATATCGTTGATGTTTTATATAACGCAACCGAACCTTATGTTTTCTCATACATACCACACCAATTAACTTACATTCAATTTAAGCAAAACACTATAAATAGCAATACAATAATTGAATTATATCACAAAAAAATAATCAATACAATATTTTAAGCGCATTTATTAACACATTCAACAAACAACTACTCTATCTGTAAAATTCTTCTTAACAAAGTACAAGATTTTTTGTTAGCTAAACATATTACTAATGCAAGATAATTAAGTTGACTGTAATACGTGTTGGTAACGGATGTTCATAACACTATACACAAAATATTTTCAATTATAATCTCACCTCAACCTCACTACCATTCTTGAAATGAAACAGTAATCGTTCATCTGCATACACGGTGACATGGTCAACGGTGGTGTGCCATAGTGCCGGATTGAACTGTAATTCAAGTTCATCAAGTTCTATGACAGCGAAAACAAAATAACTCATTTTGTCGAATTGTTGTAAGCGTCGTTCTTTCTTTTTCTTAAGGTAATCATATCGGCTTTGCAACTTTTCGTGTCGTTCTACAAGTGAGTTGTACTTGCTGATATACTCTTCCAGTTCGATAGCCTGTGTGGTATTTTCATTCACACATTTTTTGATAAGTTCCGTTAATATGTCCATTTCCTGAATCAGTTGTTCACATTCAGTATCGATGGCAGTTGTATCTTCAAGTTGACGCATTATCATTCTACCATCATCCAGTAAAGCTTCACGGTCTGTTATTAACTGACTCAATGCTGTTACAAAACATCTCTTAATGTCATCTTCATACAAATGAGGTGTAGTGCATTTCTTTTCACCTTTGAACTTGGCGTTACATTGCCATATTGTTCTGCGATATTTACTATTGGAGTGCCATACCTTTGAACCAAGGATTTCACCACAATCACCACAAATGAGTTTACCTGCAAACGGACTATTACACAAGGTTCGTCTGTTATCATCTTTTCTTCTATTCAGTTCTAACTGCACACGTTCCCACTCTTCAGGGACTATGATAGCCGGGTGGCTGTGTTCAACATAATACTGTGGAACTTCTCCTTCATTTACTTTCATCTTTTTCTGCAGAAAGTCCACAGTATATTTCTTCTGCAATAGTGCAGAGCCTTTGTACTTTTCGTTTCGCAAAATACTCTCCACCGTCTGTCGTTGCCATTTCTGTTTTCCTGATGGTGTTGGTATTTCATTTTTAGTTAAATGATTTGCGATTGCACAGGTTGTCATACCTTCCATAAACAGTCTGTAAATATCACGGACTATCTTTGCTTCTTCCGGTACAATTTCAGGCAAACCATCTGTTCCTTTCTTGTAACCAAGGAAATGCTTGTACGGAATACTTACTTTACCATCAGCAAATCGTTTTCTTTGTCCCCAGGTAACATTTTCAGAAATGGAAAGACTTTCTTCTTGAGCAATAGATGACATTATGGTTATTAAGAATTCTCCCTTTGAGTCCATTGTCCATATATTTTCTTTTTCAAAATAGACCTCAACACCTTTGTCTTTCAGGTCACGAACAGTTGTAAGGCTATCTACTGTATTCCTTGCAAAACGACTGACAGACTTGGTTACAATAAGGTCTATTTTTCCATTTAAGGCATCTGTAATCATTCTTTTAAAACATATTGACATTTTAGCTCTAATGTGTTAGAGTATATATAAACTCTAATGGATTAGAGAAAGGAGAAATAAATATGGATACACCAAAAGTATTTGAAAGCGAATACCGCTTTTGTTTGATTTTGTGGGAGCACGAACCTATCAAAAGCAGTGAACTCGTAAATCTTTGTAAAGAGCAGTTAGGTTGGAAGCCTACTACAACATACACCGTTATCAAGCGTTTGTCTGAAAGAGGTGTGCTCAAAAATGAAAACACCATTGTTTCTTCTTTAGTTTCAAAGGATGAGGTTCAGGCATCAGAAATCAATGAAATGGTTGAAAAAACCTTTGAAGGCTCTCTGCCTGCATTTATTGCTGCATTTACAAAGCATCAGAAAATCTCCGAAAAGGAAATCGACGAAGTACAAAAGATGATTGACCGATTCAGGAAAGGAGAATTGTAATGGCAGATATATTCTTAAAAATAGTCAATATGAGCATTTCTGCTTGTTGGATTGTTTTAGCAATTATTCTTTTAAGAGTTATACTCAAAAAAGCACCTAAATGGATAAATTGTGTTCTTTGGGGAATTGCAGGTTTGCGACTTGTTATGCCGTTCTCTTTTGAAAGTATATTCAGCCTTATCCCAAGTGCTGAAACAATCACAAAGGTTCCTGATTCTCCAAGACCGCATATCGAATTAGGTGTTTCTGTTATAGACAATCAGGTTAACGGTTATCTTCAGGGCAACTACTTTGAAGGTGTAACACGACCGATGGGTGATTTTATTGATGTTACTACCATATTAGCAATCGTATGGATTATTGGCATTGTTGCTCTCTTGATATACACTCTTGTAAGTTTTTTAAGATTAAAAAGTAAAATTGGAACAGCGGTTTTACTTCGTGATAATATCTATCAAAGTGAAGCTGTTGTATCCCCTTTCGTTCTTGGCATAAACAAACCGAAAATCTATTTGCCTTTTAATATAACCGAGCAGTATATGGAACACGTTATTGCTCACGAGCAGGCACATCTTCGCAGAAAAGACCATCTTTGGAAACCACTTGGTTTCTTGATTCTTACACTCCATTGGTTCAATCCTATGGTTTGGATTGGTTATATTCTTCTCTGTCGAGATATTGAACTTGCTTGTGACGAAAAAGTTGTTAAAGAACTTAACCATGAACAACGAGCAGATTATTCCGAGGCTTTACTCACCTGTAGTGTAAACAGACGAATGATTGCTGCTTGTCCCCTTGCCTTCGGTGAAGTAGGTGTTAAAAACAGAGTAAAATCTGTACTCAATTACAAGAAACATACATTCTGGATAATTATTGTTGCAATCATTACAAGTATTGCTGTTGCAGTTTGTTTCCTGACAAATCCTAAAAAGAACAATTCCTTAAATATGAATTCACAAAAAAGCGGTTCAGATTTAAAAGGAGTTACTCTTGAAATCGTGTCTTCAGATTTATCTGCACCTGACCCGTTTATAGAGGTTGAATGGGTAAACAATACATCAAATGAATTGTTGTTTGGTGAGGCATTTTCTATCTTTTACAATGAAAATGGTGAATGGGAAAACTGCAGTATTGATGAAAATACTGTATGGCATTTAATCGGCTATCTGGTTGAACCTAATTCTACAGCAAAAAAGACTTATAAACTGAACGGTCAAATTATGACTCAACCGGGAAAATACAGATTTAAAGCATCATTTAACATTGATGGTCAAGCTGAACCACAATATAAAGCTTGGATTGAATTTGAGTTAGAAGAAGGCGTAGATGGTATTACAGTTCATACCTTTAAACCTGTTGAGCTTGTCTATGATGACGGAATGTATTCATTTGTTCAGACGGCTGATTCAGCACCAACATACATGATTGTGAATTCTATGCAATTACTTGAGAAGATTGATGGTAAAGTTTCAGACCCTCTTGGCACTTTTGAAGAAATAACTCTCAATAAAGATAATTTTGATTCAAGATTCAAAGGTAATATCGATTATTCCTGGTTGGGTAATGAAACACTTGAAAGCTTAAAGGATAACAACAAAAGAATTTGGCAGTTGTATGGTGATGCAAATGCAGAAACTCCACGTCTGTATATCCTTTTAGAACAGAAAGACGGGACATTCTATCTTGGACATGGATATTACAACGTTAATAGTGTAAGTCCTGTAAATCCCGATGATTCACATATAAGATGGCTTTATAAATTAAATGAAGTTTATTCATTTGAAGATATTGACGAAGCTGTTTCAAAGGCAATAATCGATGATAACTATCCAGGATATTATAGCTTAGGGACAGAGTGTGCAACTGAGGGTCACATTATTTATGGTACAGATGTTGACGGAAATAAGCATACTGTGTATGCATATACAGAATTCAGTTTTTTCGGCTTTATGAACGGATATTTTGTTGAGCAATCAGGTGGAAGTTATCCTGCTGTACTGACCTTTGAAAAAACATCTTCAGGATATAAATTGCTTGATATACAATATCCTCAGGATGGTGAAGGTTATGCCGAATCTATAAATGAATTGTTTCCTAAAAAGTATCAATATCGTGTAATGCACCCAACATCATGGAATTATAATAATCTTTGGAAACAAAAAGTTGCCTATGCACAGGCATATCTTGATGAAATAGGAAGAACGGAAGAAATCTGTGATTATTCACAAGTTGAACACACGCTTTTTACTGATATAGGTGTGTCTGTTGAAGTGTCAAATAAAATTGTTGATTATAATCTTCCTTACAATTATGATGTGGGTTATTTTGAATCTGTTGAAGATGGTGTGAGATATATTTACAGAACGACCTACGAAAAAAAGCAAAACAGAATTATTTATACAAAAGAAAATTATGAAACTAAAGAAATTGTTGAAAAAATAGAAATTGATAGCTTAACAGGTGAAATAATTACCCTTGCGTCATCACCTAAAGAAGTTAAATATAATCAAACTGAGACTGACTTAATTGAAAAATTATACGACAAAGAAGAATTCGTATTCACAAAAAATCATTATCAAAATGATGACGGACTTTGGGTAGCTAATGACTATGTTTACAAGTATCGCTTAGAAATCACCGGAAGATTAAACAATGCTAATAAAAATACCACTTACATTGTCTTAAGCAATAGAAAAGATATTACTTTTGATGAAACCTGGAAAGCAAGTGGATTAAGTAGCAATACAGCAGATTATTTCGACCCAGCGGATGCAGTAATTGTTGGTCATAAACTTTTTGATTAAGCAATACGGAGGTGTTGCAAATGAGTAAAAACAAGAATACTAAAAATCTCTTATTATCAATATTTGCTTTTGCAATATTAGTTTTGGAACTTTTGCCTAATGGCGTTGTTTTAAACTTTGCAAATCCTGAAGGCGCCCCTTGGCGTAAGACATATTCTTATTTTAGTCTTACCCCATTCGGATATGCAAATTTTGGTCCGTTTATTACTTCCGTTTTAACCTGCATACTTATCATATTAATTTTGATTAGCTGGTTTAAATTTAGCAAAAAGTTGAATGTGGCTATAAAAATTGTATCTAGTATTGCAACGGCAACATCATTGTTACCTTTAATGTTTGGCTTCAATAACATTACAATTATCGGTGTTGTAATCACTGTATTGTTAGTATCTATATTTGGTATAAGTTTTATTAACCGTAGTGAGAATTAGTAAAATCGATATATTATCGTCCTCTTTTTCCAACGCCTTTTAGGTTTAAATAAAACTTGCGAATGTGGTGTACTTCAATATTAATTTTATAACTCAAATGGCTACACAGGATTATTCTTGTGTAGTCTTTTTTGTTATACAGAGTGCCACAAGAATACACAAATTGTATTAATAAAGATTGTGTACTTTACGCCTCAAAATTGTCTGGATATATATGTACTTTAGAGGTAACATGTCACTACCAAAAGACAAGAAAGAGGTACACAGAAATGTTAAAAGCAAAGTTTGGTATTGAGATTGAGTTCACAGGCATCACAAGAACAAAGACAGCTGAGATTATGGCAAATCATTTTAATAGTTCATTTACAAGTGACGGTGGTTTTTACGACAAAAAAGTTGTGTTTGATGATTTGGGCAGAAAATGGACAGTAATGTATGACGGTAGTATTAAGCCTTTGAAGAAGGTTGATGGAGTTAAGATTCACGCATCAGACCTTTATAAATGCGAGTTGGTTACACCAGTTTTAACCTACAGAGAAGATATTGAAACTTTACAAGAACTCATCAGAAAACTCCGTAAAGGTGGAGCATTCGTTGATGAGGGTTCTTGTGGCATACACATTCACCTTAATGGAGCAGACCATACACCAAGGTCAATAAGAAATTTCATAAACATCATTGCATCAAAGAATGACTTGCTTTACAAAAGCCTTCAAATTGATGAGGCAAGGACAAAATGGTGCAAGAAGATGGATAAACAATTAGTTGAAACAATAAATAGGAAAAAGCCTGCAACCTTTTCTCAAATCGAGAACATTTGGTATGCAGGCTTTTGTGAATCTAGGAACACTCACTACCATAAGAGTAGATACCATTTCTTAAACTTACACAGTTTCTTCCACGGTAACCACACAGTAGAGTTAAGAGGCTTTAACAGTACACTTCACGCAGGCAAGATAAGAAGTTACATAGTATTAGCATTAGCACTTAACCATCAGGCATTAACACAGCAGAAAGCAAGTACAAAGAAAAACCAAACCGAAAATGAAAAGTTTGCAATGCGAACATACCTTAACAGAATCGGCTTGGTTGGTGATGAATTCAAAAACTGCAGAGAACACCTTTGTAAACACCTTAATGGTTCAGCAGCTTGGAGAAATGGTACGGTGGCTTAAAAACCACCCACCTAAATATATCAAATTTTGAGAGGAAGTATTTTATGTCAAAACTTTATTTAGCTTATGGTTCAAACCTGAACCTACAACAAATGGCTTACAGATGTCCTACAGCAAGAGTAGTAGCAACGACCTATCTGGAACATTACAAACTCACATTTCGAGGTTTCAACGGCAATGCAGTAGCAACTGTTGAACCATCAGAAAATGACAGAGTACCTGTTATAATTTGGGAGATATTCGATAAGGATGAACAGAGTCTTGATATCTACGAAGGTTATCCACGACTTTACAGAAAAGAATATGTAACAGTTAAAATCAAGGGAAGAAAAACACAAGTTATGATGTATGTTATGAATCCCGGCAGACCACTTGGAAAGCCGAGTGCATATTACTACTCCACCATCCTGCAAGGCTACTTGGATGCAAGGTTTGACCCGTTATACCTGAAAGAAGCTGTAATGAGGTCTGTGGTGAAATAACGATAAACATAAGCAACAAAACTGCATACAACATATTCCAGTATGCATCACTTATTGTGGTGCATTTTGCTTCTTTGCTCTAAAAATCTATTTTTATATTATTCTACTCAATAATCCTATTACTAATTTAATCTGTACAATAAAACATAATACTGTTTTCATTTCTAAATAAAGCTATTGTGAAAAATATTAAAAAGATATTTCTAAATATATTGTTGTTCATATTTTTACACAAAAACATGCCACAATCCGAATGAATTGTAAAAACCAAAACGCAACCTAGGTAGGTTGCAAATCCGAAATGCAACCCAGGTGGGTTGCAAAGCTGAAATGCAACCTAGGTGGGTTGCATTTTTGAAAATAGTATGATATACTTATTGCCGAGGTGATAGTATGAAAAATTATGCCGCTTTAATAATAGATTTAAAAGATTCTAGAAAATATCATGTTAAGGCACGAAATAATATACAAGAATATATATTTCATGTTGTTGAAGTATTAAACTATATTTTTAAAGATTCACTAGAAAGAGATGTGGATTTTAGTGCTGGTGATGAACTTCAAGGGCTTTTTTCATCAGTAAAAGCTTCATATTTATATTTTCGTATGTTTAGTATGCTTATATCTCCTATTGAGGTAAGAGCTGGTCTTGGTGTAGGTACCTGGGAAGTAGTTATCGAAAATGCAGGTACAACAGCTCAAGACGGAAGAGCGTATCACAACGCACGATATGCAATACGAGCTGTTGAAGAAACTCGCGGTTACTCTGTTTTGCTTTATTCTGGTCACCCAAGTGATATGATTGTAAATTCACTATTCAATTCAACTGCACTTATAATAAATAAACAAAGTAGTTATCAAAATGAAATTATGTTACTATCAGAATTGTTATATCCTATAAATGATAATGACATTATAAACACATTTAAATTGAGGGAAATTTTCCAACTACTTCGTTTCAAAAACGAATTTTTCAAAATCGATTACCCTTCTTCTATATACAGTACAAAATGGAAACAAAAGGAATCTATCTTTTATAAAATTAATTATCTTGACATAGAAATGGAAAGTAAACCTATTAATGTTATGTATAACAGTTCTTCCTTTTTTGTTGAAGAAGGAAGAATAAAAGGTTTGTCTTCTCAACTTGCAGACTTAATTGGTGTATCTAGACAAAGTGTCGATAAAACAATAAAGCTCGGTTTAATATACGAAGCGAGAAATTTAGCTATAACAACATTAACTTACTTAACAGAAGTGGAGGTATAAATATGTTTGCATATATATTAATAATAGGACATTTTATTGCTGATTTCTTTTTGCAATCGTCTAAAATGGCAGAAGAAAAAATAGATAATAAAACATATTTATTCATTCATAGTGGAATATACACCAGTGTATTTGCTATATTAAACTTCGGTTGTTTAAAGCACCCATCCTCCACTAAGTCCTTCTTTATTATCATTATAACTCATTTTATTATTGATTATATTAGATGTAAATTTGATAAAAAATTTAATAAAGAAAAGCACCAATTTATATCATTCATATTTGATCAAGTTATACATATCGGTATAATACTAGGTACATATAACATCTTACAACTGAATAAAGCATTTAATGATTTTTATAATGATATATCAACAAAATCACATTTTTCTGAAATAATATATTGTGCTTTTCTGTTTGCGTTATTAATGTATCCAACCGCTATTTTTGTAAAAAAACTATTGTCAATGCTCTTTTCTGTAGATGTATCGACAATTAAATTTGATGATATTGCTGAAGAAAATACAAAAAAGTCAAATAATGATTTGAGTGATAACAAAGACGTAAAAAATTCTACAACAGATGAACAAACGTCTCAAAACAAACAAAAGACTAATTCTACAAATACAATCACCATTCACCCAAACATCGGTAGCACAATTGGTATCCTAGAGAGAATAATCACGGCTATTTTGCTTTTGTGCAATCAATATGCTGCTATTGGTTTAGTTCTAACAGCTAAAAGTATCGCGCGTTTTAAACAATTAGAAGAACAAGATTTCGCAGAGAAATACTTAATTGGAACACTAACTAGTCTATCTATTTCATTAATTGCCACACTCATAATAAAAAATTTAATATAACAATCGTACACATTGAACATAAAAATCTCCTTGCAAAGGCACTTACCATATTGCAAGGAGATTTTTATGTTGTTTTCTGTTTTTTGTTTTAGTTTTTCTGCCACTTACTTGCAGAATTGCAGTAAAATATATGCAGTTTGGTAATTTCCTTGCTATTGAAAAGTGTTTTTGTTAAAATTAAATTGAGTAATAATACAAATTTTTATCGTGAAATGAAGGGTGAAAATATGATAATCAATGCGTTAATCTGTGATGATGATAACAAATGTGGTGCCATTATTCGTGAGTATTTACTTAAGTACTGTGAAGAAAGAAATATTACTTGTTTTTATGATTTGTTTGATAATGGACAAAAAGCATTAGAATCTGTCACAAGTTACAATATTGCTTTTTTAGACATTGAAATTGGTGACATTTCCGGTCTTGAAATTGCAAAAGAACTAAAGGAACAAAACAAAAATATTATTATTTTCTTCATTACAGAATATGAAAAATACATTGATGATGCAATGGATTTATTTGCCTTAAGATTTATAAAAAAGCCATTAGATTATCAGCGATTCTGCAGTGGTCTTGATAAAGCTGTTGAACTAATTAATGACGAAACAATAGAACTATTTTTAAAAGACTCCAACATAGTGCAGAAAATCAAATCTAAAGATATTATTTATGTTGAAACCGATGACCACAAAGTTAAAATTGTAACTACTATTGGTGTTTTTTATTCACCTGACCTTATTGACTATTGGGAGAAAAAACTAACACATATAAGTTTTTATAGAGTTCACAAAAGTTATATATTAAACCTTGATTATATAGACCAATACAAACGAAATGAAGTGAAATTAACAACAGGTGAAATCATAGGTGTTTCATATAGAAAACAATCTGCATTCAGAAATTATTTCTTCAACTATCTAAAAAGGAGGAAATAGTATGCATTCAATATCACTTAATGTTATTCTTCAACTTATGGAAGCTCTCGTATCTATCTCCTTCTACGAAGGCATACAAAAATCAGATTATAAAATTAAAAATTCCCTTGGTATAACGATAGGTTATATGATAATGTGTGCATTCAACCTGACATTTAATTATAATGTAATGATTAACATTATTCTTATGATAATCTTTCATTTTGTTTTCGCCAAAGTGCTATATAAGCAAAACATAAGGTTTTCATTGTTCTATTCAGTTTTGATAGCATGTTTAGTTCTATTAACTGAGTTTATTGTTTTAAACACCATTAACTTTATAAATGGTGAAAGAATGCGGGATTTTATTGAAAATTCATACACTTATATTTTATTGATTGTTTTCAGTAAGTCTTTATTGTTTGTATTATTAAAAATAGTATCCGAAATAATAAATAAATCGCAGTCTAATGAAAGATTAAACTTCACTTTCCTTATTTTCCCATTGTCACTATTATTGATAATGGTGAATTTTGTTATAATTTGTAGTTGTTTCACTCTTCCAAATAACATATTGTTAACGTTAGCGTGTTCAAGCATATTTTTGATTATAGCTGTTATAACAACTTGCATATTGCAACAAAAACAAGCAAAAAAAGAACAAGAGCTTCTTGAATTAAAAGCATTTCAGCAAGAGCAAGAAACTAACAATACATATTTTGAGTTGTTAGAACACCAAAACGACGAGCTTCAATTGTTTGTTCACGATACAAAAAAACATTACACAGCATTATACGATTTGTCTGATGAACCAGAAAAACTAAAAAAGTATATTGAGGGAATAGTAAAAGATTTAGAAAAAACCAACCGAATTGGAAAAACATCAAACAAATTATTAGATTTGATACTAAGCAAATATGATTATATCTGTGAAAAAAATCATATAACATTTGAAAAGAATATTCACAAATCTGATGTTTCTTTCATGGCAGATAACGACTTGACATCAATTTTAAACAATATGTTAGACAATGCTATTGAGTCTGCGGTTAAAAGTAATAGGAAAATTATAACCATAGGAATTAATAAACTTGGGAAAATGTTGGTTATTGATGTAACCAATTCATCCGATATTCCTCCATTAGTGAGAAATGGTAAGCTTATTTCAACAAAAAAGTCTGTTGGATTACATGGATATGGGTTCAAAAGTATTTGTCGAACAGCAAAAAAATACAACGGAGATGTTGAGTGGGAATATAACCAAAACACAAAAGAATTTACAGTTTCAATAATCTTTCCAATTGAAAACTAATAATATATAGTGCAAAGACTTGTACACCTTGGATATTATGAAAGTCCGAAGTGTGCAAGTCTTTTTTTGTTATGATTTAATTTATCTTTGTCAAAGCAATTTGAGTTTGTGCAGTTTCGTGCAAAAAATAATACAGTTTGGAAAAACATCTTTTATCATTTTGGGAATATTGTATTATTCAATTAACAATACATTTCAGATATTCTTAAAAAGGAGATTTGATGATAATTATAATGAAAAAATTTTTATTTATATTAAATCTAATAAATGTTATTTCATTGTTTCTATTTATCCCATATCTAATATATGGCAACAAATTATTTCTATTAGTTGTTGACGATACTCCAAGCACATTATGTTTAAATCAATTTGTTGTTTCTTTCATAATCACATTTATATTAGTTGTGTATGCCAATATAAAAAAACTCATACAACACGAGATGGTTTTGAAATAATAAAAAACAGCACAAAGCCAATTAGAATATTAACAATTATTTTGTTATGTTTTTGCTTATGTATTGGCGTAATATTTTTTAAAAACAATTTATTAGAATACTTAATAATTTGTGTTTTACATTGTCTTTCTATTCTACTTTGTGATGGTATTATAAAAAAGGCATAATTCTACGGAGGTGTTATCGTGAAAAAATTTATATCTATTATCATTTCTGCAATTCTTATCGTATCTTCTTTAGGGCTTAATTGGTCAGTTCTCGCAGCTTCCAATGTTTCAACAAAAGAATATGTTGATGAATTGAGTGAATTATATCAAGATGAAACAGAAACCAATAAAACTGTGGAAGAATCTGCCAACAGTCGTTTGATAGTTAAAGCATCACGCAATCTTGCAACATATGGTGATGCAAAGCTTTTTAAAGGAACTGATAACATTTACATTTTTCAATACAAAGATAACACCTCTGCTTGTAATGCTCTAGAATATTATCAATCATTAAGCTATGTTGAATGGGCAGAGATTGATGGAACTGCAGAAAGTCAATCTCTGTCATACGGTACAGATATGCTCGGTACTGATGAGGCTAAAGAATATATTTTAAGCAATAATATTCCAACATCTGAAGTCAATATTGCCCTTATTGATACCGGAATAAATTTTAAGAAAAAAACATTCATGGAAACAGGTAGAGTAATTGATTCAGGAATTAATTTAAGTGGAAGCGGAACGGAAAATTCTGCACAACAGGATCCGAATAAATATCATGGTTCAGATATAACGAGTATTTTATTAGATAACACAACTGACAATGTAAATATTATAGGATATAAGGTTTTAAACAGTTATGGACAAGCACCCTTCTCTGCAGTAGCGACAGCAGTAAACATTGCTGTTGAAGATGAAGTGGATGTAATAAACTTAAGCTTAGGTGGTTATGGAGAGTCGAAATTACTTGAGGAGTCTATTGTAAATGCAATTGATAAAGGTGTAATTGTTGTTGTTGCGGCCGGTAATGAATCAGATGATGTTGCAAACCATGTCCCTGCTTCTTACAGTGATGTATTTACTGTGGGTGCAATTGATAATCGTGGAAATTATGCTGTTTTCTCAAATTTTGGTGAAGAAGTTGATTTTGTAGCGCCCGGCTACAATGTGGAGGTTTGGGGTAATAAAACTACTGAATGTGATTATGCTTCAGGAACTTCATTTTCTGCACCTTATGTTACAGCAATTGCTGCAATGACTTTGTCATTAAACTCGCAACTTACCATAAATGAAGTTAAACAAAAAATAACTGATTCCTGTATTTCATACGAAGATATAATTTATGATGGACTGTATCTTGATGACATAGAAATACCTGAAGGTAACCTCTTTTATGGTATAAATGGCATAGCTGAATCAGAAAAATTGTACTATGGTAACGGAATGCCTCAATTACAGCAAATAGTTGGATGTAAAAGTGTTTGTAATTCCCCAAAGTTTTCCATTAAACCGGGTATATATCACAACGCTTTTGAGTTATCCATAATCGCTGATGACGGGTGTGAAATTTACTATACTTTAGATGGTACATACCCATCAAAAAATCGAGGAATTAAGTATTCTGAAACTATTGAAATTGATGCTACTTCATCTTTGCGAGCGATTGCATATATGGACAATTGTGTAAAGAGTGTCCCAAGTGAAAGTGAATATAAAATTGAGTATTATGCAAATGAAGATGATTTCATGATAGATGAAAGAGGATATATTACAGGATATAACGGTATAGGGAAGAATGGAAACTATATAGAAATAGTTGTTCCGAATACAATAAATGGAATTCCTGTTATTGGTGTTGCTGAAGAAGCCTTTCTTGATGCTATGTATTCAGAAGATATAAAAGAATCTGGTGAAGAAGAATTACATCTGCGTAGCATCACTTTACCTGAAACTGTTGTAGAAATAGAAGATGAAGCTTTTTTCAATGTATATTCATTAAAATTCTTTACAGCACCCGGATTAAAAAAAGTTGGAAAATTCAGTTTAGAGGCACCAATTGTATATTTGGATGCTCCCAATATTGAAGAAATTGGTTTTAAAGGATTATCAACTAATTTATCTGATTTGAATTTGCCGAATTTAACAGTCGTTAACAATTCTGCTTTTGCCGATAGCAAATTCTTAACGAGTGTCAACTTTTCTTCATTAGAAAACATACCTGTTTATTGCTTCAGTAAATGTCCAAGATTGAAATATGTCAGTCTGCCATCGGCAATTACCATAGATGATGCCGCTTTTATGGAGTGCTTTCTTCTGTCGGAGTTATATTTGCCAAAAGTGGAATATTTAATCTCCACATCAGGCAATAAGCATGGACCATATGATACTTTATATATTCAATTATTTGGAATGTGCAGCAGCATACAAAGTATTAGTATGCCTCAACTTAAAGAAATGGATTCGCCTTTCTGTTTTTATAGTTGTGAAAGATTGAAAAATGTTGACTTTCCCAATCTTACAAATATTGATGAATCTGCTTTTTATGAGTGTTACTCTCTTGAAAATATAAATATTCCAAAAGTAGAAAAAATTGGAAAACAAGCTTTCAACTATACTACATCATTAAAAAGTATTGATTTAATTAGTACAACACGAATTGAAACACAAGCATTTTTAAATAGTGGGCTGGAAAAACTTAACGCACCTAATTTACAATCAATAGGCAGTTATGTATTTGCTGGTTATTCAGATATATTTACTAACAGTTACTTTGCAAATAGTAATTTGAAGTCGCTTTCTGTTCCAAACCTAGCGATTATTGAAGATTATGCTTTTGCTTATACAAGCGGTTTAACTAAAGTAAATTTTCCAAGTGTTACAACTATTGGAAAAAATGCTTTTTATGAAAGCACAGTTAATTATATTGAAGTACCAAGCCTTCAGGTTGCGCATTCATTACCTGCAACACAAAATTGCACAATCATTACTTCGGAATCATTTGAAGATTGTACGGAAGATACATTGGGCAGAAACTATGTTGTTTATGGTGTAAAAGATAGTAATGCTCATAGATGGGCTGAAGAAAATGGACATACATTTATTGCTATTTCGGAAGAAGAAACAATCCTTTCACCAATGTCATCACAAATCAGATTTAGAAGAAATAATGACGGTTCGTACGCAAATATGTTTGATGTAAGAACTCGTGCAAAGATTTGCGATGAAGATTTCAAAATATATTGCAGATACGAATGATGAAGCTAAACTTGTAATCTCAAAAGTAGGATTTGTTTATTCTAGAGGTTCTAATCATTTCTCAACAGAAGATGCAAAAAAAGTAGCACAAGGTGAACACATTGATGGCTACGCAGATGCACCTGTTAGTTATATTCAAGATGCAGATGGATACTATATGTTTACGTGTCTTGTTGTAGATATTCCTATAGAAGATATGAAAGAAAATCTAACAACATATGCATACATTTGTGTTAATGATAGATGGTTTTTCTTTGATGCAGAAGTTACTGCAGATTTTAACTCGTTACATTCAACTTATTATCCACAAGCCGCTGAAAAATATGGATGGGAGGTATAAACATGAATAACATTAAGACATACGAAACTCCCGACTTTGATGCAACTATCTATGAAGTCGAAGATGCAATCACAGCATCATCACTCACATTCGGTGACCAAGACCCCGACAGTGACGGTTGGTGGGGATAAACTTTTTGATTAAGTAATACGGAGATATTGAAATGAGTAAAAACAAAAACATTAAAAATCTCTTTTTATCAATATTTGCTTTTGCAATATTAGTTTTAGAACTTTTGCCTAATGGTGTTGTTTTAAACTTTGCAAATTCTGAAGGCGAACCTTGGCATAGGACATATTCTTATTTTAGTCTTATTCCGTTTGGTTATGCAAATTTCGGTCCATTTATTACTGCTGTTTTAACCTGTGTATTGATTGTATTGATTTTGACCTGTTGGTTTAAATTCAGCAATAAGTTAAATATAGCTATCAAACGTTTATCTGGTGTTGCAATAGTAACATCATTGTTCCCTTTAATGTTTGGAATTAATAATGTTACAATTATCGGTGTTGTAATCACTATATTGTTAGCATCTATCTTTGGTATATGTTTTATTAACTTCCGTGATAATTTATAAAAAATGAATACATTATAGTATAATCCCACATCGGTAGCTGTCCTTATGCACCAATGGGGATTTTTCTTTCTTATTCAAAATGTCCACTCTCTTCATCTTATCCAGTGATCTTCTATAAAAGCAGATATCATTTCTTAAACTTACACAGTTAAAATCAACGGAAGAAAAACACAAGTTATGATGTATGTGATGAATCCCGTCAGACCACTTGGAAAGCCAAGCGCATATTACTATTTCATCATCCTACAAGGCTACTCGGATGCAAGGTTTGATAAAACATATTTAAATGATGGGGTAAAAAGGTCGGTGGTGAAATAATAGTTAATAAAAGAAAAATAAATAACTATCTAATATACGAATTAAGTACCAATAATAACGTTGGTGCTTAATTTTTTATTATTAATTGTCACAAAAGGTCGATATTTTTCGATTAATATATAAAGAGGAAATTTATTTACATCTTAATAATGAAATCATTGAAAACAACAAACTGAACAACTTACAATAACTAATAATTATTGTAGGCCTTAATTTCAGGTAACTATTTTTGTTATATAAGTTTATATTAGCACAAATGGTATGTTGTATTTAATACTATTACACCTAGTTTTATACTGTATAGACTATTTAAATAACTAATATGTTACATACCATAGCATAAAACCAATGATAAAAGACACTTATATATCAATAAAACCATCATCTTTTTATTTGTTTTTGATTTCAAACCCAAACATAAAGCCCATTACACCAGTTAGGATTGGTAGAATATAATTCCAGTACTCTAAACTGATTTCTTGAAGAGTTTCATTTGGATTCAAAACATACAATATTCCAACTATAATTAATAAAAAGATAACAATCAAAGCGATATAACGAGAAATGTTTTTGGTATGTGTACCAAGTATTTTTTCCATTATACTACTTTTCTTTTTTTGATTTACCAAAAAACATTGAAGAGTATCCATTAAGTATTTTTTTTGTTCATCATCTAATGCATTGAAATCATTAGATTTAATTAGTTCTATGAAACGTTCGATATCTTTTTTCTTCATATTAACACCCATTTAAATTCATAATGCTTTTACATATCTTAATTATAAATTAAATCAAAGATAATTTTAAGAACAAATTAAGATACTTTAAGACATCTGGTATCTTTATTTTCATATTACATTATGTTTTAATTTATAATGTTTTTACATACTTCATTATAAAACAAATCAATGTCTTTTTTAAGATCAAATCAAGATACTATTAAGTCTCATTTTGTATTGTTTTTTATGGTTGAAAGGAGTTAATTATGAAAAATGAAAGGTTTATCAGTCTACGAAAACAGTATTTTTCTCAAGAACAATTAGCAGAAAAAATGGGAGTATCTATTCAAACTCTTCGCAAATGGGAAAACCAAAAATCTCTCCCAACAATTGAACAAATGAAAGAATTATCTATATTTTTTCATATTGATGAACAATATATTTTTGAAATGTTTCAACCTGAAAATATAAAAACTAAAACAGAAGAGGTAAAGATGTATGAGGTTTTAAAAAAATTATTTTGGGGGTGTCAGAATGCAGAGCAATTTATAATGTTTTCTTCTCTTTTTTCTTCCAAGGAGACAATAGGCAGCATATACGGACCTAATGCTATTTTTTTATTTACGAAGATCGCATCAGATGGTGAAAATGGTACAACTGCAGTTTTTTCTGATAAATGGAAAAATCATGTGGTGCTTACTAAATACAATATTTTTCAGATAATTCCTTTATCTATCGAATATGATACTTTTACATTTGAAGTTATGGTTAACTGTCCAATATTCCCCATCAACACAAAAGAAAAGCTAGATGATTTCAAACAAAAAATCAAAATATCATTTTTAGTTAATGGAGGTCATTAATAATGTCTCTTGGAGAAACGATAAAAAGATTTAGAAACAAGAACAATCTGACACAAACAGATTTTGGTAAAAAAATAGGTGTAAACAAACAAATAGTTAGTAAGTGGGAAAAAGGTACTGTTATTCCAAGCGTAGCAAACATATACAAAATTGCTAATTATATTGGCATTGAAATAAACGATTTAGTAGGTGAAGGAATATGCGATAACACAAATGAAGTGTTAATGTATAGTAAAAGAATGGAATATAATATCGGTTTAAACGTTTTATATGATCGTACACAAGATTTTAAAACTTTTTATTATTTTGTGGATGCTATAACCAATGCACATAATTTGTTATCTCCAAAAGATTCAAATATAGGGTATTTACTTCTTAATACGACAATTAAAGATGCTAATTCTCATGAGGAAGCTATATCAATAAACTCAATATATCTT
The DNA here is from genome assembly GCA_937899735.1 of uncultured Clostridia bacterium. GTDB lineage: Bacteria > Bacillota > Clostridia > Oscillospirales > Acutalibacteraceae > Fimenecus. Next base: position 28,417 of record CALBQZ010000159.1, read on the forward strand.
AATAACAATACTATTTATTTTGAAGTGATTGATGGGGAACAAATTGGCCAATTACCACTACATGAAAATAATATTTCTTATATTGAACCGGTATCATTTTTCAATAATGAAGCCTACTGTTTTAATGTGCATTTAAAGAATATAAGTGTTAAATTCATTCAAATAATTCTAATGTTAGAAGAGCTTGAATAGAGATTAAAATGCAAATTAATAATTGTTAATCAAGCATCACTCAGTAATCGTGATTTTGCAAATTGTACGGCAAACGAATTGATTACTAAACCAAAGTCGCAGCCTCTGTTACCTACCACTTTTTGAATAACTTATCACGAAATCAGTTTAATAAAATATATTATTTTGGTAAAAACCTGGGAGAAATAAAAATGGCAGAAAAAACACAAAGCACAAAAGAAGGCATTAAAAAAACTTGTTTTATTATTACACCTATAGGAAAGGAAACAGAACCTATCAGAAGACACATTGATGGGATTATCAAAGCTGTTCTTGAACCCGTTCTAAAAGAGCAAAACTATGACGTTACTGTTCCTCACTGTATGTCTACACCAGGTTCAATAGATAAGCAAATTATTAAACAAATATATCAAAGCGATTTAGTTATAGTAAACCTGACTAATGTCAATCCAAATGTTATGTATGAACTGGCATTAAGACATTGTTTTGGAACTCCTTTAATCATAATTGCAGAAAGAGATACAGTATTACCATTTGATATTGGTAATCAAAGAACCATCTTTTATGATAACGATGCAATGGGAGTGTTAACATTAAAGACAGATTTAGCAAACACAATTAAAGAACTGACACAAAATGGTGATTATGAAAGTCCAATTCTTTCAGTTATAAAAGAACTGGGTGTAGAAGAATTAATTATTAAAGACAAAACAGTTAATTCTGATAATGGTGAAGCAAATGCTTGGAGCATACTTTTTGAGCGACTAGATAGATTAGAACAAAAAATTAATACTTTGCCGAAAGAACATGAAATTAGGAATCACTCTATACCGCCAATTCCTTATGAAAAAGAAATTACAATAATTGGTAAAGAATCAATTGATTTTAAGATAAGGCAGAGTTTAAAACAGTTATTAGAATCACTAGAAATTGAATATTTAGTGGAAATTGATTCTGATGGTAGGAAAATATCAATTATCACATTTGTATCATCTCCAAAAAGATGGAGAAACTTAATTAGTTCGATAACCGAACTCTGCAAATCTAATAATTTAGATATTGAAATAACAAACAGAAGCAGGTATTAATATACTACATACGATACCAATAGTAACAATATAATGGTTGTAAAATAATAACTAGTATAAGACTAATCATAGAAACATACTGAAATATAAGGAGTATTGAAATGTTAAGCAGAATACAACGAATATTGAGTAAAAAGTTTAATTGTCTTGCTCCGTTCGGGGCAAGTGAATTAAATGGAAAAGAAACAGGAGTTTTATATTCAAGAAAAGGTAAAATTGATTGCACATTTGATTTTTACTATATAAAAAATGGTTTAGTTCACTATGTGAATTATTATTACTATAACAATGCACATCATCGACGTCAGCTAAAAAAGTTGTTAATACTACTGAAAAAAAGGCTAGCCCTAGGGAATATTTAATAATAGCAGAATATTTTGGATTAAGCCCTGACCATGATACATATCGTGATGTAGTGTACGAATGGATGAATTATAAAGGATATTCCTTTTATGAGGATATTATTTCAAGTGATCTACCTGAAAGTTTACCTTCCGATTTTGATGATATAGTTGGTATTATTCAAGCAAGGACACACACTTGGCTTAATAACGAAAAAACTGCTCAAGCTGGTGAATTATATGCTGATTTATATTTGATAAACGGGAAGGTTTGCTTAATAACGGGCATAGGCAAATCGGACACATGCAAGGTAATTGCAGATGAGTGTATAGCATACGATTGTGTGGAATTCATAAATGGTAAATTTGGATTAGCGTGTAAGTGGATTACTGACACCGATTATTTAACAGTAGATTATTGCATTCATATGGATTCAACTAATTTTGATAACATAAAAGAAGTAGAATGCTATGAATATTTACAAAAAGCACAAAACAATATTAAATATTGTGGTACCACCTTACCTTCTTTTTATCACACTCTGAAATGTAGCAAATGTAAAATGGTTATTCTTCCATTCACGGATACGATTGAAAATAAATCCGATATGCTGAAAAAATATCTCTGCCAATAATATAGTAAAAACAACTGCAACGCTATCTCAAAAACGACGAATTGTATCAAATAGCGTAGTCAATGCCAAATCAGATACCACTATTGATACAATTTGTGTTGATAGTGGTATCGTTGTTTT
>CALBQZ010000160.1 GCA_937899735.1 uncultured Clostridia bacterium
CACTGTCTGTGAAATAATTAAGCACACCAAGACAGATTAAAATCATAACCATAAGAACAAGTGAAAGTGCTGCACCAAGGTTATAGTTATACGCAGTCTGGAACTGACCTTCAATAACGTCACCGATAAGCGTAATCTGTCCTCCACCCAATTTCTGTGTAATATAAAACGTACTCACACAAGGAACAAAAACCATAGTTACACCACTTGCAATTCCGGGAACTGAAAGTGGAAAAATAACTTTTCTGAGGCAATAAAGTTTATTACAGCCCAAATCCTGTGCAGCTTCAACGAGAGAGTTATCCATCTTTGAAAGTGCTGTATATAACGGCAAAATCATATATGGTAAGAAATTATAAACCATACCAAGGATAACTGCACCACCTGTATTGAGCATTCTCAAAGGCTCAATACCAAATATACCTAAAAATCTGTTGATTACACCTGATTCGCCTAAAATGGTAATCCAGGAGTAAGTGCGGATAAGGAAGCTCATCCACATAGGAAGCATAACAAGCATTGTTGCAACACGCTGAAAAGATGCCTTAGTCTGTGCCAACGCATAGGCAAAAGGGTATGCGATAATAAGGCAAATCACCGTAGCAACTGCACCGTAACTGATTGAAAGAACAAAGGTTGTTGTATAGTCTCCAATCTGGCTTATGTTGTTTAATGTAAAATTGCCGTCTGCATCTGTAAATGCGTAATAACCAACCATTATGAGCGGTGCTACTATAAATAACACCGACCAGAGCATATAAGGTGCGTTAATCACCTTTTGAAGGAGTGAGGACTTTTTCATTATTCCTCACCTACTTGAACTTGAGAAAGCTCGTCAAACTCGTCACTGAATGAGCTGTAGTCACCGTAAAGACCTGAATACTGTGATTTCTTCATAACGTGCATTTCATCAGGGTCGATAGAAATACCGATAACATCGCCTACTTCACTCTTATCAGTTGTCTGAATCATCCACTTAAAATTATCAATATCAACGATAATTTCATAATGAACGCCCTTGAATGTAACAGAAGTAACTGTACCCTGAAGCATACCATCCTCAGGTGCTACAACGTCAATATCCTCAGGACGGATAACAACGTCAACAGGCTCATTGTGCTTAAATCCCTTGTCAACGCACTGGAATTTTATGTTATTGAATTCAACAGTAAAGTCCTCTTTCATAATACCGTCAAGAATGTTACTTTCACCGATAAAGTCAGCAACAAAGGCATTTTTAGGCTCATTGTAAATATCGAGAGGTGTACCAATCTGCTGAATAACGCCCTCATTCATAACAACGACTGTATCGGACATTGAAAGAGCCTCTTCCTGGTCATGAGTAACATAAATAAATGTGATACCAAGCTTCTGCTGAATATTCTTCAGTTCAATCTGCATATCCTTACGAAGTTTAAGGTCAAGAGCGCCTAAAGGCTCGTCAAGAAGCACAACTCGGGGATTCACAGCCAAAGCACGAGCAATAGCAACACGCTGCTGCTGACCACCTGAAAGTGACTCGATTTTACGAGAACCGAAGCCTTTCAAGTTTACAAGAGTAAGCATTTCACTTACCTTTTCTTTAATATCCTTTTCCTTCCACTTCTTTTGACGAAGCCCGAATGCGATATTTTCATATACATTCAAGTGAGGAAAAAGGGCATAACGCTGAAAAACGGTGTTCACCTGACGCTTATATGCAGGAACACCATTGATATTTTTTCCTTCAAAAATAACATCACCTGAATCCTGCTGTAAAAAACCTGCAATTATACGCAGGGTTGTAGTTTTACCACAGCCCGAAGGTCCGAGCAGAGTGATAAATTCACCATCACGGATATAAAGGTTGATGCTATCGAGAATTATATGGTCGTCAAAGCTGACGCTTATGTTTTTGAGGTCAATAATAACTGGATTGTTTTTCAATTATGCAGCCCCTTTCCAACCGATAGATATAGTTGGAGCAGTCACCTAAGACTGCTCCTATTTGGTATGGTTTTAATATAATCTTAATTTGACAAAAAGTCAATAATTTTTATGAATTTTGATAAAAATTTTTACTCAATTTCATTCACAATTCTGCTTAATTCGTCAGGATTTCGTGTTGTGATGTTATCAGGTGAAAATGAGAGAATTTTATACATATTATATTCATCATTTACTGTCCAGATTGACACAAGAAGTCCGTTTTCGTGAAAAATATCAACAAGCTCTTTCGTAGCACTCTTGTAATTAAAGTTTATGCCAACTGCACCTGCATTTTTCACTTTTTCCACAAGTGACATAATATATTCTTCGTCGTCAGCCTTTGATGCTTTTACATCAACATTGATATAATATTTGACCTGAGGACTATCCTTTTTCACAAATTCAACAGCTTCTTCATTGATTCCTGTATAGAAAATTCTATCCTCAATTCCGTATTTCACAGCGAGTGGATAAACCTTTCCGAGTGCATCGCAGGTTTTCACATCCACATTAACCTTTATATTCGGGATTTTTGAAATGTATTCAAATGCTTCGTCGAGAGTAATCTCACCACCGACCGGCTCGTCATGGGCAAGTACAGGCTCACCGTCTTTTGTAAAATATAAATCAAACTCCACTATTGATGCACCGTTTTCTGCACCGATTTTAATTGACTCAAGAGTGTTTTCTTCTGTATCCATACAGCCTGTATGAGCTGTTATTGTAAAACCGTCAGGTAATTTTATATCCGCATTTTTATATTCATTCATTTTCGCTGTCCTTACTATAAAAAATATTCCTGTAATCGCCAATGCAATTGTGAGGATTGTGATAAGTATAATTATGATTGTCTTTTTCACAAGCTCTGCTCCTTTTGTTTAAATCAATAGAAAGAGATTCTTCGCTACGCTCAGAATGACTATTCGTATTGCATATTGTTATTTTAATATTATTTGTATTGTAAATCAAGTTGATTTTAATATATTTTTGTGATAAAATCCAATTTGTAAAGGTTCGGTATGTCGGGGAATCAGGTGAAACTCCTGAACGAGTCCGTCGCCGTAAGCAGATACGATATTTCCACTTACTGCCGCAAAGTAAGATAAGCCATTGAACTATAAGTTTGAGAAGGCGGGAATATCACAAATCTGTGAGTCGGAATACCCGGTATCGAAATTTTCTTTGTCACGGTAACTGATATAGAGAAAAGCCTTTATAAAAAATAAAATATCCTATAAGGAGAGAAACAGTATGAAAGAAATTATTAAAAATCGTTTCCGTTCTGTTCTTTCATTGGTACTTGTTGCGGCCATGGTACTTATGTTTGCAGGTTGCGGACAAAAAGATGTTCAGGAAAACCCTGAAACATCACAAAATCAACAGGAAAATGTTGAGAAATCATTCGCCTTTGAGGTAATTGAACTTGACGGTGCAAAGAAAGAGTTCGAGATTCAGTATGATGCTGAAAAAACTGTTGGTGAAGCACTTGTTAATGATGGCCTTATTTCAGGCGAAAATGGTCAGTACGGTCTTATGGTCGATACTGTCAACGGACAGAAATATGAGTATAACGAAGACGGTGCATATTGGGCATTTTACATCAATGGTGAATACGCTATGACAGGTGTTGATATGACACCGATTAAAGATGGCGAAATCTATTCATTCGTGGCAACTAAGGCATAATGAAAAATCAGAAATATCAACATTTAGTTGACTTGGTTGTTTTCGCCCTATTGGGTGTCATAATGTTTATTTCCAAGTATATAACGGATGCACTGCCAAATATCCACTTTATCGGAATGTTGACAATGACTTATACCATTGTTTATCGTAAAAAAGCACTTATTCCAATATATGTTTTTGTGCTTTTAATAGGACTTTTCAATGGATTTGGACTATGGTGGATTCCGTATATGTATATCTGGACTATTCTTTGGGCAATAACAATGCTTTTGCCAAAGAAAATGAACACGAAAATTGCTGTACCCGTTTATGCAGTTGTTTGTGCTATTCACGGACTTTGTTACGGAATACTTTATGCGCCCGCACAGGCTCTTATGTTTGGGCTTGATTTTAAGGGAATGATTGCGTGGATTGGAGCAGGATTGTATTTTGACATCCTCCACGGAATAGGCAATTTCGCACTTGGATTTTTGATTGTTCCACTATTGAATACACTTAAGAAAGCACATAAAACAGCAGAGTTATAAAATAAACGACGATGGAAGATTAATTCAACCACCGTCGTTTGTTTTTATTATCTTTTGAGATTCTTCTCTTCGCTCAGAATGACAAATTGGAGTTTGTCGAACTCTTTTGCCTTCCCCTTGAGGGGAAGGTGGATTTGCCGTAAGGCAAAGACGGATGAGGTGGAAAACTAATTTATTATTGATATGTAACGGTTGCTACCGCAACCTACACCTCATCAGTCACTTCGTGACAGCTTCCCCTCAAGGGGAAGCCAACATCCCGATAAATTACAATTTGTATTAAGGTTATTTTACAGGTTGTAAGCTACGGTCTAAAATTCCGTTGACTTGGGCGATTGCTGTGCCGTAATTTGTAATTGGCACATTGTTTTCTTCGCAGAAGCGTCGTCTGTACTGCATTTCTCGTTCTGTGAGCATACATCCGCCACAATGGACAACAAGGGAAACACCTGTTAAATCTTCGGGAAAATCCTTGCCTGATGTAAACTTGAAATTCAGTTCTTTTCCCGAATACTCTTTAAGCCATTTAGGGAGTTTTTGTGTGCCGATGTCGCCACATTGACGATGGTGAGTGCATCCCTCGGATATGAGAATCGTGTCACCGTCATTAAGATTTTTCATTTTTTCTGCACCCTTGACGGCACTCTCAAGGCTACCTTTATATCTTGCCATAAGAATTGAAAAAGATGTAAGAGGAATATCTTCACCAACGATTTTTGACACCAAACCGAATGCCTGTGAATCGGTTATAACCATTCTTGGCTTATCTTTAAGCGCTTCAAGAGTTTTTTTAAGTTCAGTTTCTCGGGTCACAACGGGAATTGCACCCGCATCAAGAATATCACGGATTGTCATTTGCTGTGGCAGGATAAGTCTGCCTTTAGGAGCTGCTGAGTCAATAGGTGTTACAAGAACTACTATATCCCCTGCTTTCAGCAAATCACCGACAACTCTTTTGTTCTCATTCTGTACTTTAACTGCTTGTACAATTTTGTTTTTCAGTTCATTGATGTTTGTGCCGTTTTTAGCACTTACAAGAATCGTATTATCGTCTAATGTAACATTGTCTGCAAACAAATCAGACTTGTTATATGCTACAACAAAAGGAATTTTCTTTTTATCAAAAAGAGTGAGCATTTCACGGTCAAAGCCTTGCAACCCAAGTGTTGAGTCCACAACAAGAACGGCAATATCAATATAATTGAGTACCTGCTTTGTCTTTCTGACACGCATTTCGCCAAGCTCACCTTCATCATCAATACCGGGAGTATCGACAATTACAACGGGACCCAAAGGTAACAATTCCATAGCCTTTTTTACAGGGTCAGTGGTTGTACCCTTTACATCGGAAACAAGGGATAACTCCTGACCTGTAACTGCATTTACAACACTCGATTTACCTGCATTTCGCAATCCGAAAAAACCTATATGCAGTCTTTCTGCTGATACAACATCATTTAAACTCATTAAATCACCTTAAAATCTGAAATCTCGTCTGTTAGATGCCTTAATATCCTCAACATTCTGAATTGCGATTGCTCTTGCTTTTGGATTTGGCACTTTTTGAAGTTCTTTTTCGATAAGCTCAAAACCGATTTTCTTTGTTTCTTCACTTGCATAGTCAACAAGGAATTCTGTAAGAGTCATAAGAGCATTCGGATGGCAACAGTTAAGAATCTGACCGTTTTTGCAAAGTGCCATAAATCTGTCACCTGTTCGACCTTCTCTGTAACAAGCAGTACAGAATGACGGAATGTGACCCTTTTCCATAAGCCAACGAACAACCTCGTCAAGAGTTCTCTGGTCAGAAACATCAAACTGTTCTGAATCGTGAGGACGTTCTTCTTCTGTATAACCACCAACGGATGTACGGGATGCACCGCTGATTTGGGAAATACCCATATTAAGCACCTTGCCACGAACTTCTTCTGATTCTCTTGTAGAAATAATCATACCTGTATATGGCACTGCAATACGAATACATGCAATAATCTTTTCAAACATTTCGTCGGAAATTGAATTATCAAAAACATCTGGGTCAATGTCGTCTGCTCTCTTGATTCTTGGAACACTGATTGTATGAGGTCCAACACCATGAACAGCCTCAAGATGTTCAGCATGCATCATAAGACCAACAAACTCATACTTGTAAAGTTCAAGTCCGAAAAGAACACCAAGTCCGACGTCGTCAATTCCACCTTCCATAGCTCTGTCCATAGCCTCTGTATGGTATGCATAGTTGTGTTTTGGTCCTGTTGGATGCAGTTTCTCATAACTTTCCTTATGGTATGTTTCTTGGAAAAGAATGTATGTACCGATTCCTGCATCTTTAAGTTTTCTGTAATTCTCAACTGTTGTTGCTGCTATGTTTACATTAACTCGACGGATTGCACCATTTTTATGCTTGATACTGTAAATTGTATCGATACACTCAAGAATGTATTCGATAGGGTTGTTTACCGGGTCTTCACCTGCTTCAATAGCAAGGCGTTTGTGTCCCATATCCTGAAGTGCAATAACTTCCTGACGCACTTCTTCCTGAGTAAGCTTTTTACGGCAGATATGCTTATTCTGATAATGATAAGGACAATAAACGCAACCATTTACACAGTAGTTTGAAAGATAAAGAGGTGCAAACATTACAATACGGTTACCATAAAATGCAAGTTTGATTTCTTCGGCAAGCTTAAAAAGTCGCTCATTCATATCAGGAAGGTCGCAAAGAAGCAATACTGCTGCTTCACGGTGGGAAAGTCCTGCACAAACTGTGCCATCTTCTGTTTTCTTTGGTCTTGCTTTTTCTAAAATTTCTTCGATTAACTCCTTGTTATGCTTATTCTGTTCAGCATATTCGAGAGTTGCAAGTATTTCTTCATCGCAGATAAACTCTTCAGCCTTTAATGATTTTGGATTATATGCCATTTCTATTTCTCCTTTATGTCACCACGATTAATTACTATTTCGTAGCCGATATTTTTCATACTATTTTTAAGATTTTCTATTTCTTGTGCAGATTCGTTTCCGCTGATTAACTTATTGTCATAAAGTTCATATTTTTTTCGGACACTATGTGGTGAAAGATTTGGCATTATGACATTTGCCCCACAAAGAACTCCTTTTTCTCTGCCACCTTGCTCGGCTGTGCCTAATGCAGTTGTTGCAGGAAGTAAAATATCTGGTTTTATAAGTCTTATAATTGAAAGCAAATAGCAGGTAAGTTCAACATCCCCTGACGGAAAATCTTTAAACTCTGTTGCCTTATGTGGGATAAACGGACCAATTCCACACATCTCTGGTGAAAATTCTTCAATGAATTTCAAATCCTTTGCAAGAGTTTCCGTTGTCTGATAAGGTGAACCCACCATAAAGCCACAACCTGTTTGATAACCGATTTTTTTAAGATTTTCTAAACAATTCATTCGTGTTTTGAAACTCATTTTCTGTGGGTGTAGTTTGTTATAATGCTCTTCGTCGGCAGTTTCGTGACGAAGAAGATATCTGTCAGCCCCTGCATTATAAAGTTTTTCATAACTTTCAAAATTTCTTTCACCCAATGAAAGTGTAATTGCACAATCAGGATATTTCTCTTTGATTTCACCGATTATCTCAACAAGCAAGTCATCAGTAAAATGTAAATCCTCTCCACCTTGCATTACAAAGGTGCGAAATCCCAACGAATAACCTTCGTCACAACAAGAAAGTATCTCTTCTTTTGTCAGTCTGTATCTGTCGCAATCTTTATTGCTACACCTTATTCCACAGTAAAGGCAGTCGTTTTTACAGATGTTGCTGATTTCAATAAGGCCACGAATAAAAATTGTGTTGCCATAAATCTCTTTTCGCTTTTTTACTGCTTCATTTTTGAGAAACTCTGCTATTTCTTCGTTTCTGTTATCAATAAGATATTCATATTCTGTCGTAGAAAGTGACCCTGTGCTGACTAGCTTTTGTCCGGTTTTTAATAATTTTTCATTCATTTGTAATCACGTTTGAGTATGCAGTTTTAACGCTGACACCATCAATTTTTCCAATTTTTCCCGACATTGCAGAAATCATATCCTGTGGTGCATCAACTGCGATACTTACTATATTAACATTCTTTTTTCTGTATGGGATTCCCATTCTTCCCACGATATATTCACCATAATCATGAAGAATTGCGTTGAGAAGTTCAACTGACTCCATTTTCTCAACTATTATTCCCATAACTGCGATTCTCGTCTCCATAAAATCACCCCTAAAAACAAAAAACGGTATAATACCCCTGAAGATATTGTACCGATAAATTAAGTGTAGTATTTTATTTATACATTACACCTTTCATCCGGATGCAAAAGCGTCTTCATGTCAGGTCATATATATTCTACCATATTACGTTTATTCTGTAAAGATTTTTATTTATCATTTCTTGCATTGCAGTCCGATTTTTGGTATTATTCTACTATAGAAATTTCAAGTTGGTGAAAATATGATTAAGATTATCAGTTTGATATTAAGTTTTGTGACGGTTATGTCAATGACAATGGAGGGAATTCCCCACCTTTTCCGTCCTACATTGGAAATTGATGCTTCATCCTATCTTGGTGAAGTTTCAAGCAGAGCATCGGGCTATCTTTACGGTGTTGCTGAAAACGGAGTACCTGATAGTGCTGTTGTAGAAAGTATTGACGTTGCAAGTATTTCACAAAAAGTGATTGACGGACTTCAACACCCTATTGGTGACGTTGACCACGTTGCACCAGTCCTTGACAACTGCGATTATATCACTGTTTATATGCAGGACTGTTTCGATACCTGGTACTATTGCCATCAGGAAATTATGGATATCCGTGCAACCGGGAACTATGACAGTATGCAGTTTGTCCGTGAAAGATTCTTACCACAGGTTGAAGAAGCTGTAAACAAACTTGTCAAAACCGATTATGCTGACAGACTTGTATATTGTCTTTACAATGAGACTGACAATGCAGTATGGTTTGGTACTCCATCTCCTGATGGTACTTGGCTTATGTATGATGACGAAGCAAAATTCCGTTTCTATGAAGCTTGGAAAGAAACATATGACCTTGTCCGTTCAATCGACCCTGATGCTGTAATCGGAGGTCCCGGATACTGTGATTTTGACCTTTATGAACTTGAACATTTTCTTACATATTGTAAGGAAAATAACTGTATGCCTGACATTATGATTTATCATGAATTGGGTGAAACATCTGCTTATTACTGGCAGGACCATATTGACGCGTATCGTGAACTCGAAAAAGATATGGGAATCGAAGAAATGCCCATTATCGTTACAGAATATGGCACGATGTATGAGTGTGGTGCTCCTGCAGATATGGTGAAATACATTTCTGCCATTGAACATTCGGGAGCTTATGCGAATGCTGCTTATTGGCGTCTTGCAAACAACTTAAATGACACTGTTGCTGACAATAACAGCCCTAATTCAAACTGGTGGCTTTTCCGTTGGTATGCCGATATGGAGGGTTATCTTCTCGATTCAAAAATCATTGATATCGGTCATTCTGACTTTGAAAATGCAATTAAATACGGATACAAGAGATTCCATTACAAGTATTTTAACGGACTTGCATCTATGACTGAATCAAAAGACGAGATTTCAGTTATTTGTGGTGGCTCGGATTACGACAGTTACATCAGTTTAAATCACCTTGGCAAGACAAATCTTGGCAAAAAGGTTAATGTTAAAATTGAAAGTGTTTGCTACGAAGGTTTGAGTGGTATTGTTAATGCTCCAACTATTGTTTCAGAATATACTGACAGAGTGTCCATTGGCAAGCTTCGTATTGACCTCCCAAATCCTGACCCGACTGCAGTTTATCACATTACAATTACTCCTGCAGAAAACGACAAAAAGGATTTTTACAACGACAATCTCCCAACTCGTTATGAATTTGAGTATGGCACTCGTCAAGGTGGCACATACACATATGACAGTGCTTATGCTACAACAGGTGACATCCGGGGAATGGTTGGCGGACTTGAAAATATCGGTGATAGTGTAACTGTTAAATTCAATGTGGATAAAGATGATTATTATGATTTATCCGTTATTTTCGGCAACTCAAACGATGGAAACAAACCATCTGACCGAGTTGACACAAGAGCGATTATGACCCTTGACGGTGTTACAGAAGATATTTTCTTTCCTAACACAATCAAGAGTGAATACACAGACAAAATGACTTTTGTCCGCTATCTTACAAAGGGTGAACACAGCATTACATTTGCTCACGGTGACGGTACTTTTGTCCTTGACAGTATGCTTGTCCGTCGTCACGAAGATATAAACGAAATTGCACTTTTAAAAGACAGCGACAGAACAAACGGAAGCACAAAATCTTTCCTCGCTGTTGCACCTTACGACGGATTCTATAATATTACAACAAATGTTTGTACTGATTTCAAAATTGATGGTGCAGATGCTTACACAGATGGTGATAGTATTATTTATCTTCGCAAAGGTCTTAACTACATCGATTTCACCTCAACCGAAACTGTTGAATGTACAATAAAGGTTACTGACCAAAAGAACTTCAATATCAACATTTCTGCTGATAGTATGATTATTTCAGACGGTGCAACACTTGTTGACAAGCATATTGAAAACATCTCTTGTACTGGTGGCATTGCAAGTTTTAAAGTAAATGTGCCTGAAGCTGGAAATTATCGAATGACTATTTCCTACTCTAATAATGACGAAGGTGGAGTTCACAGTTACAACGTTGACCTTATTGAGAGATTTGTTACTGTTGACATAAATGGAACAAAGCAGAATATCTGGTGCAGAAACACATACAGTTGGGACACAGTAAAAACGGTTACAACAAACATAAAACTTAAAGCAGGTGAAAACACAATCACTTTCACAAATGACGGTTCCGTTAAGTTCAATGAAAGAGATTCATATGCTCCGTACATTTTCGCTGTATCAGTCAACAGCTTATGTAATAACTGAATAAAAATACAAAAAGGACCAGTCTTTCGACTGGTCTTTCTCATTTCTTTAGAATAATTTTTCAGGGTCAACTTCATATTTATCTGTTGCTATCTTGATTAAGTCAATCAAAGCAAGAATTCCACCGATACCACAGCAGAATGTTGCAACAATCTTTACAATACCTTTCTTTGTTTCACCCATCATAAAGTTATGTACGCCAAAGCCACCGATAAAGAAGCAGATGAGAATCATAACTAATTTATCCTGTCCTGCTAATGGTTTTATATTTTTTACAGCAAAACCACAACTCATGCAAACTTCAGCACCGGGCTGTATTGGATTACCACAGTTAGCACAGAAATTTGCACCGTCACCATTTTTAACCCCACAACCAAGGCAAATTGCCTGTTCAGGATTTATTGACTGTCCACAATTCTTACAAAACATATTTCATATCCTCCTATTATGCTTTTTTCAATTAAATTATACTTTTAATTGCAGAATATGTCAATGTTTTTAAATTACCTTAAATAACCAATTAACCACAAATCCTACTCCAACAATAATGGGAATAATCAGGTTAATTATTTTGTTTCTGAAAACTTTTCCATCAAAAAGAATGTAAATTCCGATAATCGGCAAAGACCAGAACATAGGATGATATTGAAATGCAGTTGTAAAATCAAGTTTTAGTGCAGAAGTCAGTGCCCTTGTCATTCCGCAACCAATACATTCATATCCTGTAAGCCATAAAAAGACACAGCGAAGTCCCAGAAGATTACCCAATGCAATCCCTGAAACAACTATAAGTCCTATGAATACTTTTTCTTTCAAATTCTTTATCTTTTTCATAACACATTAATTATATCTTTATTCACCCCAAAATGTCAACTTGACAATTCATTATCCCCGCTGTTATTATATACCTATCTACATAAGGAGTGGTATTATGTTTTCAAAAATCATACGCGTCCTTGTTGCAGTACTTATGCTTATTTCTCCAACTTTTCCACATAAACTAAGCCTACCTGCAATTCCAAGAGGACAAGATTTAGAGCTTGATTCTCGTTTTGAGTTAGTTTGGTCGGACGAATTTGAGGGCGATAAACTTGACACAACAAAATGGTTTTATCCTTGGTGGGAGACTCAAAGAAAAGGTGGTTTCTGGCACGAGGATATGGTAAGCGTCAAAGACGGAAATCTTGTTATTACAACAGCTTATTTTGATGAACCATTGGAAAACTACTATTATGATAAGTGGCACGAGAACATCAACTTTGATGAGTACAAAGAAGGCTGGTACACAGGTTGTATCGAAACTCGTGGCAAATACGAATTTTGTTATGGATATTTTGAATGCAGATGTATTCTGCCAAAATCAACAGGTATGTGGTCTGCTTTCTGGATGATGAACGATGGAGTTTCAAATGTTGACGGTAGTGGTCAAGATGGTACAGAAGTTGATATTTTCGAGTCTATGTACTATAAAGATGCTTGGTGGGGCGCTGGTGATGCAGTTGTAAGTGGTATTCACTACGACGGATATGGTGCTGACCACAAAGGCGACAGTATCGGTAAATGGTTTGCTAACAATCCTTATGAAGAATACAACACTTATGGCGTTGAATGGAATGAAAATGAATATATTTTCTATGTAAATGGTGTTGAAACCGGCAGACTCTCCACCGGCGGAGTCAGTCAGAATCCTGAATACCTCATTCTCTCTTGTGAGGTTGCAGGTGAAAATGGCGTTGCAAATGCCGACCGTCACGGAACGGGTAAAATCAGTATGAAACCCGGTGACACAGCAGAATTTATTGTTGACTATGTAAGGGTTTATCAATACAAATAAGACAAAAAATACAAGTCATTCTGAGGAATGAAATGACGAAAAATCTCTGTTAAGCTTATCGTAAACTACAGCAAAGATTCTTCGCTTCCCTCAGAATGACTTTTTTATTTTACCTATTCAAAATGAATATTGCCAGGTTAAGATACCCTGCAAAGGTTACCCATACAAGATATGGAATTAAGAGTTTTCCTGCATTCTTGTTGATTTTATAGAAGAAATATGTGTTTGCTATAATTGCCAACCATAACAGAATCAACCATATAAATGCGAATAAAAATGCCCTTGCATTAAAGAAAATTAATGACCAGAAAAAATTGAAGAAAAGCTGTACTCCAAAGGAAACTATTGCAGGTCTTTTGTCATCCCTTGTTTTCGTGATAACAACAAGGTACAAGGCAACGCCCATCAGCACATAAAGAATTGTCCAAACCACAGGAAAAAGCCAACTCGGTGGTGCTAATGCAGGTTGATTGATTTCACTATACAAGTCCATATTTCCCGAAGTAAGCAAGGCTGAAACTCCACCTACCGCCAATGGAATTGCTATACAAATCAACAGTTTTTTCCATTCAATTCTCAATTAAATCACCCCTCAACATAAGTTATGACACAATTGAGTTCATTATTCCAGCCACTATAAAAACTGTCGCATCTGAATTGCCAAATCTTCTTCGAGATTTATAAGCCTTTTGCAGATATCCTTGGACTTCTCATCGGCTGCAGCATACTGATTAAGATACATATTGAGAGATTTAACTCCCATATTGCATCCGTCTGTAATCAAATCTGCAATTGTATGGTCAGATTCGTTGATTACAAGTTTTACATTAGTTTTCATCCACGACATACCCTTTGCCATTGGATTCGGCTCTTTTCCGTCATCGTGATATTGGTCTAGTAATTCCTGCAATTCCTTATCGAGTTTGCAATGCTCCTCTCTGTTATCTGCTAGGTCTTTACGAAGTCTTTCGGATTTTACATATTTCATCACATCATCAATGGATGAAATACCCATTTTAACCCCCGCATCACATTCTCTTAATAATTTTATAGTATCCTGTTCAATCATAAACATTCTCCTTTCTTTTAATAGTATTTACCAAAAAGTTTGAAGTAAACAAAAAAGACGGTAATTAAACCGTCTTTATGTATTCTTTATAATTTTCAAATAAAACTTTTGAATCTTCATGCCCTGCAAAGGCTTGAGATTTTTCCGGATTCATAAGCCCTAAATACTGATAACCGAGAATTTTGTCTGCGTATGGTGCAACATTCTCAATCTGCTTCTTAATTCTCTCAAATGGTGCAGGAATTAATGCACTTTTATAAACCATTCCCTCAAAATCAAAAAGCTCAATGTCTGCCCAGAGTTCAGAACGACCTGCTTTGTCGTGAGCAACTCTCAACTTCTCAAAAAGTCGTTTTGTTCGGTCAACCTTTGTCTTCTTTACACCAACCTCATCCTGATACGCAATAAAATCCACATCAAGCTCAGTAAGTTGACGAATGAATTTGTTGTTCGCCAACACAAGATTTGTGCCATACGGTGCAATAAGGGTCTTTTTATCAGGTGTAAGCAAATGACTACGTGCTGAACAGAGATTTACATAGTTCATAAAATCTTTTGAATATTTGAGGATTATGCAAGTTTCATCAGGGAAGTACCAACCATAAAAGCTCTTGTGGTGAGCATAAAGCTCTGCAAGTTCCTCCATCGCTCTAAATGAACGGTCAATAACTTCCTTGCTTGTAATATTCTCATTTGCCTTTCGCCAATCGCCATAAAAACCATTGCCCAAAAACACCTTAATATTGCAGTTATCGGCTTCATTTAACAATTCTTCAATAGGGTCACTACAAGGAATATCTGCAAAAGGGAAAACTGACGATTTGAAATAGCATTTTTCATAAAGTGCAGTTGCCATAACAACAATATATTCCATTCCAACAGAGGCTATTTCACGCACTTTTTCACGCCATTCTTCTCCTGTAAATCTGTCAATAGCAGGATTCCAATATTTACCCTCAGGAGTGTTGTGATGGTGGAATTCAAAAAATGTACCATCAATTTTTCTGCTCACTTTCCTCACCTCAACAAAATCTCTTTTCACCAAATAAATGGTATCATTCTATATTTTACTTTTGCTTTATATTCAGCATATCCGTCCAATTCTTTTTCAAGAAATTCTTCCTCGTGTTTGATTCTTTTTGCGATTATAAAAGGATATACAAGAAAAATCAAAAATGAATATACTGAACCTAAAACAAGTGGCATTGATAAGAATAAAAGTAGTGTCACAGCATACATTGGGTGTCTTACAATACCATACATGCCTGTATCAACTACTTTCTGATTCTCTTGCACTTGAATTGTACGACTGAGATATGTATTTTCTCTCAGCACCTCTGCATAAAGAATGTATGCAATAATAAATACTACAGAAGCACCTATAACAACACATTTTGGCAGAGCATACCATCCAAAACGAAAACCTAATCCTGCAACAATAAAACCAGCCAAAAACATAAGTCCACTTAATTTTACAACTAAGTCCTGTTCTTTCTGCTTTTCTTTTGCATCAAGTCGGCTTTTTAAAAGTTCAGGATTTTTAAACAGCATTATAATACCTGCTATGAACATTGGCACAAACAAAAGTCCCATAAACAACCATCCATTAAAGAATGATAATGTGCCTGCAGGTAAAAATACCAATAAACCGATTAAAATAACGCCTAATAAAAATTTAGTTATTGCTTGTGTAAACAATTTCATTGTCATATTATTCACTCCTGACATAGTTAATTGTATCACAAAAAGATATCTCTATCAATACAGCTTTTATCGTGTTGCCTTTGCGCTCCTCAAAAGCAGAATAGTTTTTATAACCAGCAGCATAAATGCTACAATTATGGCGTATGTCTCTCTTGTCATTGCGAGAAATACAACCGTCAAAGCTCCTAGCACTATTGAAAGATTAGTCATAAATGCATACTCTTTTTCAGGATTAATTTTTATAAACAGAGTTTTTATAATTCCACATACAATAATTGAAATGAACAAGAGCCAATAAGCCAAACGAATCCAGATGGTTGTTTCGGTGTATGCAAAAAGGTTTACAGAGTACACATATCCATCAATTGTATTTGGGTACAAAGGTAAAATCATGAGTACAAAAGAAAATATATCTACAAAACCAAATAATAAGCCACAAATGCTCCTGATGTTTGATTTATTCTCTTTTTCCGCAATGGAAAGCAATTTTTCTCCCGACAATAAATCATCAATAGACACAGAAAAGTAGTTTGATATTTCTTTCAATGAATCAATGCTTGGATAGCCTCTGCCAGACTCCCATTTTGAAATGGCTGTTCTTGACACATATAAAGCTTCCGCCAATTCTTCCTGTGTAAGCCCTCTGCTCTTTCTCAATTCTTGGAGTTTTTCGTGAAATTCCATAACACAACCCCCTTATAAACGTAAAATAATCCTACGCTCAAAAGACAAGACCCAATAATGTCTGTAATCCAATGTACACCCGAAATAAGTCTTCCCACTACCATAAACACAGAAAATGAAATCGTTAAAACGCTGATAATTCTTTTAACTGTAGCATTTTTCAGTCTACGAGTCGCTTGAAAATTCAGTGTTGGCATTACACTTAAAACAAGAAGCGTTGTTGATGATGGATAGGATGCTTCCATAAAGCCATTAATGAGAATCGGTCTGTAATTGATTGGAATCATCTCAAAAATAAGGTAACCAAATATCAGTATAATATAGTATACACCTAAAAAGATGATATCGCAATCAACTTTAAAAAGACTTTTTCTCTTGAACAATTGAACAAGCCCTATCATAGCAAACATCATGCATATAAATATAGGTACAAGTCCCAACCAGTCTGTGATATTGTATAATGTCATATTCGCACCTGTTAGCGAGTGAAACCACGTATTAAATGTGGCAAAACCTATATCAGTGCCATTGACACCTATCGGTTTCACATCAACTATCTGTATTAACACAGTCCAGATAGCAAAAGTTACAAGTAATATACTTCCTTTAAAAAATATTTTTCTTCCATTACCATTCATTTTCTACATTTCCTCTCTGCTTATTAGATTAACTAAAAATTATCATAATTGATAGAGAAAATAAAGAAAAGAAAAGTATCACCCGTGACACTTTTCGTGTCATAACAAAAGAAACCCTTGAAAATCAAGAGTTTCTGTGAAAATATTTTTTGCTAAATCAAGTAGTCGTGTTTATCATCTCTTTAACTACTTACTATCATATTAATCTGATTTTTTTTGCAAGCTGTTCACCGTCGAACATAATATACATGTAACTTGTTGCATCATACTTAACTTCTATTTTATGCCCATTAACCATAGCTGTGAGAGTATGTGGGAATTCAACTAATGCCTCATATTCATCGTAAACCATACCATTAACCACAAGTTCATTAGTCCTCTTCACTCTACGATAAATGATATGATATCCTGGAGTTTCAGCTTCAAGCAAAATTCTTTCTTTAACTTCACTGTCAGCCGTCCTGAGAATACCCGAATTATCCTGATACTGTTCAAAATAATACTGTTTGTCCTCTTCTTCAGTTACAAGTTCCATCGTTTCTTCAGGCAAGTTTTTAAGTTTGTTATAATTAACTATGCCATTAACAAGAGAAACGATAACCCAAACATGAAAAACAATATCCATAATCAATCCAGCGCTGATACCTGCTATCGCAAACATAGCTAATGTATCAATTATGAATAATACCAAAGCAGCAATCAACCAACCGACCTTTTTCTTTTTAGCAAAGAACCAACAAAGCAGATAAAAAAGGACTATAACAGCTGCGATTGCAAAAGTAACTACTAGAGTTGACCTATCAGAGAATACCATATCTGACACATCATAATAATATTCTTCCGGGTACATACCACAGGTGTACATACCATAATCAGCAAGAAAATACGGGATAAAAGCAGAAAACAAAAAATATGAATTAGAATTGACAACAAGCAACACAACATTCACCAAACTGAAAACAACAACAAGAAGAATGTTCATAATACTGCTGTTATATTTCGTCTCAAGGTTTTCTCGTTGTGTTCCACTTTTTGTTTTTGAATTATTAAAAATACTAGCCAAAACAACCTCTCCCTTTCTACATCCACAAATCTAATATATATTGCTGCATTTCTTTTGTCAAGTTCTTTACAGTTATGCATATATTATACTCAATGTTTGAGTTATTGTCAATACTCAAAGTTAGAGTATTGTATCATTTTGTTGAGGTGATAATTATGGATTATCTTGATAAATTAATTGCATTAAGAATAGATAATGATTTGTCACAAAACATCGTTGGTAAAGTTATTAATAAGTCTCAACAGGGATACGACCATATAGAAAAAAGACGAGCAAAACTTGCGATTGAAGATTTCAAAAAACTTTGTGAGTTCTATAAGGTAAGTGCCGATGAATTGTTAGAAATAGATATAACAAAATAGTTTCTAAACTATCAACGGTCTCCTTTTGAAAAAACTAACAGCCAAATACGTCTGTAACATACAATACTATAAAAACAAAAGCACTTCCGAAGAAGTGCTTATTTCTTGTGTCTATGTAACGGAAATCAAACCGTTATTCAGCATTCAATTCTGTAGGAAAATGGTTTTATATCGTCATAGATATTGCTATCCTCAGTTCGTTCTTTAACAAGCTCATCTAACATTTCATGCATAGCTTTAAGATGACTGTTAAATTCATTAGACATTGTTTGTTCTCCAACTATCACAACTTCATCAGCATCACATTCACTCCATAACAAATCCCAAAACGCATCCCAATTAGCTCCATACCACTCCGGAAAATCAAATGCTACTCTAATTCGTTCATGCAATTCTCCTAAATATTTACAATCAGTTAAATCTAATGTGATTATTTTCTTTTCTTCCATTTTTAGCTCCTATATAATCTCATAAAAAGTTTCATAATGATCATATGTAACATATATTAATCCGTCATTAGATCATAGAACTCTATGTCTGTTTCTTCTGCCTTCATAATAATTAATATCTGCTTCATACCAAATTCTTCCCGGTGCATCAGGCAAATGACTATTCTTATTATATATGCCACCCATTATCATTTTTCCGGGCATATAACTTGCTGGTGATTTACCTTGACGCCATCCGAAACTTTTGGCTTTATTTTTTGTAACATAATATTCAGGCAATTCACCAAAATGTTTGAGCCAATAATTGGCTCCGTCATTATTGTTTTTCGTCGCATTCCCTGCTTCAACTGATTCCATTGGTATAATATCACATCTACAATTATTATGCAACGGCGGTTCCGGAACAACAACATCATCAATTCTGCAAATCTGACCATGCCTTGAACGGCACTCGATACAAGTCTTCAAATCAAGAATTGCACTCCAATTTTTATAGTTCTTACTCTGTGTAGTAACAGGTTCAAATGTATCAAGTAATCCCTTCTCTACATATTGCAGTTCATAGTAATACACGATAGTTTTCCTGACAAAATATTTATCGTTTTTAAATTCTGTCATAATTCCTCCATAAAACAAAAAATAGAGTGAACATTTGTTCCCTCTAATATTAGTATAAACACATTTTTAGGTTTTATCAAGAGAATTTCAAAATAATCAGAAAAATAAAAAGACCCTTGAAACATCAAGAGTCTTTTTACTGGGTTTGATTTTCGTTACCCAAAGATGGGACCTCTACACCTTTTTGAACCCCTATTATATTCTTTGGTTTTTATAAAAATCATATCGAAATTTTGCGGTTTCTGCTCTCTTTCGACTCTCTTTGAGTGTTGTTGCCGCCTTTACAAAATCACTTTCTATTATAACATTATCCATAGAGGCTATGAACTCTTCTGGGTGGTTAAAAATATCTGTTATATCTATTGTTCTCCTAATTGAATTATATGCAGCCTCAGAAGCAACAAAAGCGATATCTGCACCTGAACAACCAACCAAATATTTTTCAACAAATTCTTCAACATTAAAAGTTGATGCAACAGGAATATCCTTTATGTGTATATTAAAAATAGATTTGCATCCCTCTGGTGATGGTTTTTTTATTTCTACGACATAATCAAATCTTCCTGGACGCTTAATTGCCTCATCTATCATATCAATCCTGTTAGTTGAAGCAATGGCACAAACTTGTGTAGTTTCATCAACACCATCCATCAAAGTCAACAATTGATTAACCACCGATCCCATTAACGGATTACCATCAGCGTCTCTTGTCGTTGAAATAGAATCAAATTCATCAAAATATATAACTGTTGGACTATATTTTTTCGCCTCATCAAATATTTTTCTTAAATTTTCCTCTGATTGACCTATATACTTATTCAATATTTCCGGACCATTTACAGTTATAAAATGGGCTTTTATTTCATTAGCTATAGCCTTTGCTATTAATGTTTTTCCACATCCTGGAGGACCGTAAAGCAACACACCTTTATGAGGTTTTATATGATAATGTTTAAATATTTTGGGTGCAACCAGAGGAAGTTCAATAACTTCTCTTACCTGCTTTACAATATCATCTATACCACCGATATCAGCAAATGTAACGGAAGGAACTTCTCGACAATCTTCTTTGTCTTCTTCACTTTCTTCTCTTAGAAAGTCAGTAACACTTATCCTAAAACCACCGTTAAAACTAGATGTCTGCTTTTCCTTTGGTTTTATACCAATTATTTCGGACTGTTTCATTCCAAATGGTGCATCTCGATACTTATATTCCCAATCACATTCCTCATCGGTGATTGAAATCTTATCGGGAAGGGAACGAACTGTGTTTTCAATTCTTTTAAAATCATAACATTCGCATATTTCTATATGTTTCGCCCTTGCTTCACTCTGCAATTGAGATAGCAACCTATCTTTATCTAAAATCCAGTCATCATTTTCAAAATGTCCAAAATCATACCAATAGGCATCAGACCTATACGAATAATATGATTCTCTTCTTAATGATATGGATGCTAAACGCTTACATCCCCAACCAGCTTCTTCAAAACAAAATTCATTGTTTACTATACACTTTTTACAAGAATTTTCACAATTAAAAATATCAAATAAAAAGTTAAGCTTTGACATATCACAAGATTTATTATCAATAAAACATTCTGTTTTTTTCCAATTCCTAATATAACCAAGTATATATTCAAAAGTATCTCTTTTATCTTTCAACTCATCAATCTCTAAAATCAATGTGTTCTTTGCCTGTTCAGTTTTATATCCGTCAAAAGACTCACAAAGCGAACAAACAGTATCATAAAATTTTGAAGATGATTTATAAAACACTATTTTAACTTCCATATTCCGCCTCCAAAATGACTTCTTAATTGAATTATAACATAATCATCTAATAACCTCAAGAAATTCAACTTTTGAAAATTAAAAAGAATTTTTTTCATTGATATAATTAAGAATATAAATTGAATCTTATACATTATCCTCTCGAACAACTCATACTTTTTCAAGAAACAGCATTTTTTATAAAATTAAAAGGCTCACCATACGGTAAGCCCTCATTGAAATATTACAAAATCGGTTTATCTCCTGTACCCATAGCTAAATCCTCCTATCGCTATATATTCTAATATAATTTTATGCATTTGTCAACAACAAGATGAATACTTTTCTTTTACTCAACAATTGTTCCTGTGTGATTTCCAGCGCTTCTCGTTTGTTTGTTAATATCTTTTTTTTGCTCTTGTTCCCTTTCTCTCCAAATACAATATAAAGATGCTAAATTTGTATATAATTTTGATACTTTTGGGTCTGAAAACCTTGCGATATAATAATACATTATAAAACACATTTCTAAATACGTTGGATAAATTGATTGATAAATAACACTCTCATCTGCAGTTTTATGAGTAAATGCCATTGCAAAATACTCAGCATTATTTAATGTTTGCATTATATATGTTTTAAAGAAATCACTATACACTTCATTCGGGTTTGCTGAAATCTCTACTACTGATTTCGTTCCTTCATTAATTTTTTTGATACATTTATTATAGCCTTTTAAGTCCACATTATATGTAGAAACTATTTTTATTATAGAATCAATAAACTTTTCATCCGAACCTAGTTCTGAAAATTTCTTGATTTCTTCTTCAGAGTAAAGCTCATTGAGTTCAAGTACATCAAAGTCTTTAATTTCACAGTTTTTTCTTTTTGCTTGCAACATTTTAGTTATTCCATAATCATCAAATACACTTTTCAAAATTGAATATCTATCTAAAATGTTATCTTTATAATAATTAGATAATTCTATTGCTTTTTCAACCCGTGAAAACTCAAGTTCTTTTATCCTTTTTGAAGAAGACAGGTAGTATTGCCACACTGCAATTACTGTACCGATTATAACAAAAATTGATGAAACAATCTGTGAACTAAACATTATTAGCTCAATGCCACTAACATTTG
The DNA here is from genome assembly GCA_937899735.1 of uncultured Clostridia bacterium. Lineage (GTDB taxonomy): Bacteria > Bacillota > Clostridia > Oscillospirales > Acutalibacteraceae > Fimenecus. The sequence goes on from CALBQZ010000160.1 coordinate 22,498, forward strand.
TTTCGCCAACTAAAGGTAACTTAAAAATTAATTGGGGCACTATGATTATAAACATAGCTATCAGAATAAAAACAATAGAAAATATCATTCTGTGATTTTTTATAAAGTCTAACCATTTTTTATAAAATTTTCGCTTATTACTTTTCTTACTCACTATCATCATCTCCATTTTTATTATAATACATTTTTCGACAAAAGTAAAGAAAATGAAAAGAGAATTGAGTTTTGATTTATTCCTTTCAAATTTCGTGATATACTTGAATATCATTTTTGGGAGGTGTTCATAATGAACAAAAAGTATTCAAACAAAACTAAAGAACAGGTGCTAGAAAAGTATCGATGTGGCGAACGAATTGCAGTCATTGCTGAAGAATTCGAAATTTCAAGGACTACAATCTACAGGTGGATTAGGGAACATGATAACAATTTACCCAAACGCAATAAAAAAGTTGATATGAAAACTTTTCATGAATTAGAAAGAATGTATCAGCGACAAAAGAAAATTATTCAGATATTGCAATTATCACCCTGCTTAGTAAATTCACCTTTGGATATAAAAATAGAAACCATTGACAAAATGGTTTCTGACGAATTTACTATCAATACATTGTGTGAGGCACTATGTGTTCCGAAAGGTACATATTATAACCGCAAACTCCGTGGTAAACAAGGCTATACAGAAGCTATGCGCAAGCGTGATAAAATTAAACCGATCATTAAAGAAATATATGATGAAAGTAATCAGATATACGGTCCGGGCAAAGTTCATGCAATATTAAAAGACAGAGGATATACGGTTTCTATAAATGTTGTTGCTTCAATAATGCACGATAATAATTGGTTCAGCGTAAGAGGAGGAGCTAAAGCTCTATATGAAATCAATTTGGAGCGAAGAGAAAACCTACTTAAGCAACAGTTCTCAGTATCAAGACCTAATGAAGTTTGGGTCAGCGATGTAACTGAAGTGTCTTTTCAGGGAAAGAAAATGTACTTATGTGTTATCATTGACTTATATGCTCGTAAGGTTGTTGCATATCGTGTTTCAAATAAAAACAACACTCCGCTCACCAAGAAAACATTTGATATGGCGCTCAAAATTCGAGAACCGAAAGAAAAGCTATTATTTCATTCAGACCAAGGAGCAAATTATACTTCAAGAACATTCAGAATGTATCTGAAAGAAAAAGGGGTGGAACAATCATTTTCAAGAGCCGGAATGCCTTACGATAACTCCGTTTGTGAATCATTTTTCGGTATATATAAGCAAGAAGAATTTTATAGGACAAACTATAAAACTGAAACAGAGGTTAAGAAAGGTATAAACAATTTTATGAACTTTTATAACACTAAAAGACCTCACTCTTTGCTCCGATACAGAACAACGGATGCATACGAAGCAGAATATTTCAATAAACACACAGATTCAAAACAAATTGAAACGGGACAATAGTGGTTCGAATAAAAGGATAATTTCACTTTTGTATTTAAAATCAAGCTGTTTTGACATTTGTGTAACATTTGAAAAATTCTATATAAAATAAAGAAACCCTCGACATATCAAGGGTTTTAAAAACGAAAATACCTGCAAACGGAACACAAATGGTTCGAATTGCAGGTATAATTCAGATGGCGCCTCAAACAGGACTCGAACCTGTGACAGCCTCACTCTTGCGGTGCCCAAAATTCATTACGGCTTGGAGCGCCTATGAATTTTGACCGCTGCGCCATCCTCGCCTCGCTTAATCTCGCACAGCGAGCGCTTCGGCGACGATGCAGTTAACAGCCGGACGGGTCTGTTGAAGTACGGTGGCAAAGGTTCGGGACATATCTGAAATGGCAAAACAAAAAGCACACCCATTGGTGTGCTTTTTCTTTTTGTCTTTAAGCAACAATTTGGATGAAGCTATATTGTGCTCTCATTATCTCAAAGACGCTGAAAAAACTGAAACTTTCGTTCCCAAGTTTCGACATCCGTTAGCAGGTTATCAAATAAGATAACCAGTCAAATCATCCGATGCAGTATCTTCAGATATCTTTATGATTACCCCATCTTCCTCATGCAAATCCTGAAACAATTCAAGCATAATCCGAACCACAGGTTCCATATCAGCAGGAAGCTCCGCTATGTTCTTCAATTCTATCTCGGTGTTCTCATCATAGCAGCACGCCAGACAATCCCACAAAGCATCCATGTTATTCCCGTAATAGTCCGACAGACTAAATACTTGTTTAAAATAATGATGTAATCCCAACAACGAATCTATACCCTTAAAGTCTAATCTAAAATGATTCACTCCACTACCTCCAGTCCAATTTCGTAAAAGGTTGTATAGTGGTCATAAGTGACAAATATAAGACCGTCATTAGAGTACATCAAACGATAGTCATTTCTAAATCCGCCGGTGTAATCAAAATCTGCTTCATACCAAATACGTCCCGGTGCTTCTGGGAGACGATGGTCACGGTTTTTTAGAAGTGAAACTCTCTTTTAGGACTGAAACTACGCTAATCAGTTTGTCAAATTGGAATTTGGCTATTAGTAAAATTCTTTTTTGATAGCCTTAACAACCGAATTAAAAGTTGCTTTTGTAGCAAGCTTACAAAGCAGATAGCCAAATGCACACATAGCAAGCGGTATAAAAAGCGGGAAAAGGCGGTCCAAATTGGATGTAATGGCGAGGACAATGAAAAAGACTTCCATCACCAGCAAGAAACTAAACCACAATGCCATAAAAATTCGCACAGATTTTATGGGCTGTCCAATCAATTGCAGTTCAGTTTGTGAATCACGATTAGAAATTACAATCTCAATTTCTGGTACAAAGGAATTTCTATATGGCATATTGCGAAATGTTGGCTTTAAGCTACAACCTGTGAGCCTTTGCTGATATGCGTAATCCCAATCAGTATGTTGACGAATCGCTTCAGGAAGAACTTCAAAACCGTTAGTGGAGATGGTTTTATTTATACAAAGCGTTGTTCTTTCGGTAAAGAGTTTCATCATTCTCTCCTTTCTCACAGATACAAGCTGTTAAAGAAATTCAAATTTGTCGAATAAATAATATCAAATTGCTGTGTAAATATCAACCAATATAGAAAAGCAC
>CALBQZ010000161.1 GCA_937899735.1 uncultured Clostridia bacterium
CGGCGAAGCCGTTTTCTTGTGACATATAAATGGTTGCGCCGTGCACCTGTGTCCGATCGTTTTTGAATCGTCATTCTCCGCGCACAAAAAGAGCGTATTCGCAATGATACAGAATCTTAACTTGGCTCATTCCCCATAAAGAAAAACAGCCTATGAAGGCTGTTTAACTGTCCTGTTCAGTATCGGAATCATGCGGTTTTTTCATCTCCGCAATTGAAGTTTTCACATCAATATGGTCATAATATTCCTTGAACTTAATATAGAATGTTACCAACCTTTCACAGGATTTGCACAAGAATATTGCACTGAAAGATTGATTGATACAACGCCAATCACTCATTCTTTTCATAGGAGCAGAACAAAGATCGCAAGTGCATTTCATTTTGCTTTTGTCAATTTTAGGACTGTTGATATTGGTGATGTAAGTTGCTTTAAATGATAATTTCTTATAAAACGCTTCATCGCAAATAACAGCAAGATTCATAAGATGTTCTTTGTTGTAACACTTTTTCAGACAGCGCAAACCCAACAAACTGTCTTCCAAAGCCCTGTGAAACTTACAATTGCTGACATCAATGCCCATTTCCATAGCCGCATTCATAAGCCCGATCTGTTGCGATCCGACATTGACGATAAACTCCTGACAGTATTTTTGCAGATCAACATATTGCGTTAAAAAAGGAACATTTTTGATATTGCAGAACATATCAAAATTATCAACAAGCACGCGAATGTCTGAATTTCCCCAAGATAAAAAGATGCAATCGCGACCTGCGATCCAATTTTCAAATTCTGAAAAAGCACGGTGAAAAGACATCCCCATTCGCATATCTTCATTTGAAATATGAGTCAGATTCTTTACGCGACCGGAAAGTTTTTTGATCAATTGCGATTTTATAATCACAGAAAACGTATCAATAACATCGAGTTGTTCATCCACAAGAACAGCACCGATTTCAAGAATTTCATTCACAAAGCATTTTTTGATTTTGTTGTAGGAGTTATTCCATTCAAGATCCATTATTACGTAATACAAACATACACCTTCTTTCGAAAAACATATTAACATAAGATGAAGTTGAAATCAATACTTTTATACAATGAAACATAGAGAACATGATATTCAACATTAAGCAGTTCGCAATATTCTATTAAAAGATAATTCACAAATTTCCATTTGAAAATGATTGAAAAGTACATATATTTCATAGTATAATAAACTTGGAGGTGAAAGAAATGAACGAATATATGCTTTTCCTTTGGATTGCACTGTTCGTACTGTTCTTGATTGCCGAAGCAATTACCGCGCAATTGACAACAATTTGGTTTGCTTGCGGTGCTTTGGTTGCGGCAATCTTGAAAATAGCAGGCATAGACAGCATAGCAATTCAGGTCATTGCATTCACGGTTGTTTCCGTAGTCGTTCTGGTTGCCACAAGACCTCTTGTTAAGAAAGTGATCAACAAAAAGAAGATCGCAACAAATGCTGACCGTAACATCGGTTGCGAATGCGTGGTCACTGAAACAATAGACAATCTTGCCGCAACCGGTGCCGTTAAGTTAAACGGCAACATTTGGACGGCACGAAGTAATGACAATCAAGTCATCCAAGCAGGCGAAACCGTAGTCACGGAAAAAATCGACGGTGTCAAAATCATCGTCAGTAAAAAGTAAGAGGAGGATTTATTTATGGGACCCTTAATCGCAATCATTGCAATCGTAGTTATCATTCTCTTGGTAGCAATCGCAAATATCAAGATCGTTCCGCAATCCAAAGCATACGTCATTGAAAGACTCGGCGCTTATCACACGACATGGCAGACGGGTTTTCACATTAAGATTCCGTTCATTGAACGAATTGCAAAAATCGTCAATCTGAAAGAATTGGTATCTGACTTTGCACCGCAGCCGGTTATTACTCGTGATAATGTTACCATGCAGATCGATACGGTTGTGTTCTATCAGATCACAGATCCGAAACTGTTTGCGTACGGTGTGGAAAACCCGGTTTCTGCAATCGAAAATCTGACTGCAACAACCTTGCGCAACATCATCGGTGAAATGGAACTGGATCATACGCTGACTTCCCGCGATACGATCAATTCAAAAATCAGAGTGATTCTTGATGAAGCAACCGATCCCTGGGGAATTAAAGTAAACCGTGTTGAGCTGAAGAATATTTTCCCGCCCAAAGAAATTCAGGATGCAATGGAAAAGCAGATGAAGGCTGAACGTGAACGCCGTGAATCAATCCTCAAGGCAGAGGGTGAAAAGAAGAGCGCTATCCTTCTTGCAGAAGGTGAAAGAGAATCAGCAATTCTCCGTGCAGACGCTCAGAAGCAGACACAGATTCTTGAAGCAGAAGGTCAGGCTGAAGCTATTCTTAAGGTTCAGCAGGCTACAGCAGAGGGTATCAAGCTTCTCAACGAGGCAGGTGCAAGTGAAGAGGTTATCAAGCTTCGTGCGCTTGAGGCTTTCCAGGCTGCTGCTGACGGCAAGGCTACAAAGATTATTATTCCTTCGGAGATTCAGGGCCTTGCAGGTTTAGCAACATCCTTTAAGGAAGTTATAGCTGATAAATAAGAGCGCGTTTTTGGTTCTTTTTTGGTGACAGCAAAAAGAACGCCTGCCCGGCGAGGGCAACAAAATAAAACAAAAACTTGTGGGACGCGGGTAAACGCCGACGCCCGATAAGGCAGTATTTCTTTAAAAAGTGAAATAACTTCACAATAATGCGTTAAAAATCACCGATATGCGTCAGCATTATCGGTGATTTTTGCCTTTTCTTGCAAAGCCATTTCGCATTTTAAAGTGCTTCGCAGTTTCGTAAGAACTGAAAATTTCTTGTATTGAAGCCACAAAACGCAGCAAGGCTGTCGCCTTGCGAGGCTTTTGGCAAAAATACAGGGAATTTTGTTCGAGAAACAAATACTTCCTTATCGGGCGTCGGCGAAACTCGCGTCTCTTTTCATTTTATTCCGCTGAGGAAGTGGGTGGCAGGCGGCTCCATAGGCGAACTGTGTTCGCCTCAGCGTCTGCGACGCTGTAAATCGCCCGGAAGAGCGATTTAACGGAGCCGCCCGACCTTAGCCAAATATTTCACTATATGAAGCGTGTTTTCCCGGCAGAATTGGGCTCTGCTCGCTTCTGCGTTTTCGCCTGCGTACCAAAGGGAATAAAAAATATTAAATATAATATATTTTTTTGTTATTAATGCATATAACCATTGACATAAATGGCGATTTTTGTTAAAATAAATGCGTATAACTATAGGTATTACCACGCCTTGTGGCAGATACTTACAAAAAAGGAGGATATACATGACAGATGCAAAAACCTTAGCATATATCAATATGTATGCTATACTCGGCACACTCGAAAACCTTTGTGAGCTTGACAGTGAAGCCAGTGCGTTGGTAATGACAAAAAAGCCGATTTCTATCGCTCTTGCAGTTACAGACGGCCCCAGCGCAACAATTACTTTCAAAAACGGCAGATGCAGAATGGAACAGGGTATCAACAATTGTGACGTACTTCTCCCCTTCTCTTCCTGCGAAAAATTCAACGGCCTTATTGACGGCACCGTTACACCTATCCCTGCAAAGGGCTTTTCAAAGATAGGTTTCCTTCTTAATAAGTTCACTCCGCTTACAGATAAGCTCTCAGCTTACCTCAGACCCAGCGAAGAAGATCTTAAGGACGACAAGTTCTTTGAAATCAGCACGAAGCTTATGTTCTATGTTATCACTGTTGCTCTTTCACAGATAGGCAACAACGATGAAATCGGTAAGTTCAGTGCAAGCTTCATCGAAGACGGTGTAGTTGAAGTTGCTATCAAGGATTGCGTAAGCGCAGGTATCGTAGTAAAGAACAACCACATGGTAACAATCAAAGAAAAACCCGCTAAGTTCCGCGCTAAGATGGAATTTGACAATATCCGCCTTGCAAGAGATCTTTTTGACGGCAAGGTAAACGCTATCGCTGCTATGGGCGAAGGCAAGGTAAGCATCATCGGTCTTATCAGTATGGTTGACAATATAAACAGAATACTCGACAGAGTAGCACTGTATCTTGCATAAGGAGGTATAATCATGAGTTTTCCCGTTTATAATTACGACAAGAGCACAGAGCTCTTTAACAGAGCTACAAAGGTTATACCTTCAGGTATCTACGGTCACCTCGGCCCTGCAGAAGGTCAGTTTATTCCGGTAACAAAGTGGCCCTTCTTTGCTGAAAAGGCAAAGGGTACATATATCTGGGACGTAGACGGCAACAAGTTCATCGACTATATGTGCGCATACGGCCCCAATGTACTCGGTTACTGCGATCCCGATGTTGACGCTGCTGCAGCTAAGCAGGTTGCTCTGGGTAACTGCACAACACAGCCCGGCAAGGTTATGGTTGAATGTGCTGAACTCCTTGTTGACACAGTTGCAAGTGCTGACTGGGCTTTCTTCGCAAAGAACGGTAACGATGCTACTCAGGGCGCTATCATGTGTGCAAGAGCATATACACACCGCAAGAAGGTTATTATGTTCAAGGGTTACTACCACGGTGTTTCACCCTGGTGTCAGAAGATTGACTATCCGGGCGTACTCCCCGAAGATGTAGCTAATAACATTATGCTTCCCTGGAATGATATTCCTCTTCTCGAGAAGACAATCGCAGAAAACAAGAATGAAATTGCCTGCATCATAGCTCAGCCCTATGACCACGGTAACTTCCATGATAATGCATTCCCCGAAAAGGGTTTCTGGCAGCAGGTAAGAAAGATCTGCACAGACAATGATATCGTGCTTATCATCGATGACGTACGTGCAGGTTTCCGTCTTGATCTTGCAGGCTCAGACCACTTCTTCGGTTTTGAAGCTGATATGATCTGCTTCTGTAAGGCTCTTGCAAACGGCTATAATATGTCAGCTATCTGCGGTAAGGAATTCCTCAAGGGCTCAATGAGTGCACTTTCATACACAGGTTCATACTGGCTTTCAGCAGTGCCTTTTGCAGCTTGTATTGCCAACATCAACAAGATGAAGGCTCTTGATACACCCAAGATGTTCAAGGAAAAGGGCGAAAAGCTCACTCAGGGTCTTGTTGCTGCAGGTAAAGAGCACGGCTTCGATCTTGTTGTATCAGGTGCTCCCGCACTCTTCTATTTAAGAATCGCTAACGACGACAGTCTTCTTCTTCATCAGCAGTGGGTTGCTGAAATGGTTTCAAGAGGTATCTTCTTCACCAGCCATCACAACCTCTTTATCAATGCTGCTCTTTCAAACAAAGACATAAAGCACACCATCGAGGTTGCTGAAGAAGCATTCGGTGTCGTTGCTAAGAATAACCCCGAAATTTTCGGCTGATAAACGGAACTTACGCCCTATATATACTATACTATTATATATAGGGTGTGAAATAATGAAAACATATGGAGGAAATCATTATGCCACTCTCAAAAAATGAATGGCTTGCCCTTGAAAAAAAGGCTTATGAGCTTCGTAAGCTTACAATTCAGACAACAATGTGGGCAGGCAGCGGACACTTCGGCGGCGGTATGAGCGTTATGGACCTTCTTACCGTTCTTTATCACAAGTATCTCAACATTAAGGTTGAGGATCCCAAGTGGGAAGACAGAGACCGTTTCATCCTTTCAAAGGGTCATGCAGCCATTGCATATGCTCCGGTACTTTGTGACAAGGGCTTCAACGATCTTGAAATGCTCAAAACTTTCAACCTTTCAGGTTCAAAAATGGGTATTCACCTTGATGCTAACAAGGTTCGTGGTGTTGACGCTTCGACAGGTTCACTCGGTCACGGACTTTCAATAGGCGTTGGTACTGCTCTTGCAGCACGTCTTTTAAAGAAAGATTATAAAACATTCGTTGTTTTAGGTGACGGTGAATTAGACGAAGGTTCAAACTGGGAAGCAGCAATGTCTGCAGCTCACTATAAGCTCACAAATCTTATTACATTTGTTGACCGTAACCACAATATGATTGACGGACCAACAGAAGAAGTTATGGCTCTTGAGCCACTTGCTGACAAGTGGGAGGCTTTTGGCTTTATTGTTAAGAAAATTGATGGTAACAACATTAAAGAGCTTTGTGAAGCTATTGACTTTGCATATAATAATGATACTGACAAACCAGTTTTAATTCTTTGCGATACAATTAAAGGTTGCGGTATTGACTTTATTGAAGGCGACTTCAGATGGCACTACGGTGCATTTGATACTGAGAAATATGAAAAAGGTAAAAAATCTCTTGAAGAAGCTTACCAAAAACGTGTAGAACGTGCTGAAAAGGAGGGCGAATAATATGGCTGGTGGTTTATCTTATACAGCAGAACAATCAACATCTCTCTCAACTGCTGAAATTTATGGTCAGGCTCTTGTTGAATTAGCAGAAGCACACCCAGAAGTTGTTGCTTTAACAGCTGACCTTGCAAAATCAACTAAAATTGGTGATTTCCAGAAGAAATTCCCAGACAGATTCTTTAACGTAGGTATTGCAGAACAAAATATGTTTGGTATTGCTGCAGGTATGGCAAAGGCTGGTCTTGTACCATTCCTTTCAACATTCTCACAATTCGCTTCATTCCGTTCAGCAGACCAGCTCCACACAGACCTCTGCTACCAGAATGTTAATGCAAAAGTTATTGCAACTCACTCAGGTACATCTTTCGGTCAGGCTGGTTCTACTCACCACGCTATTTGTGACCTCGCTTTAACACGTTCAATTCCTAATCTTACAGTTATCTGCCCAGCAGATGGTTATGAAACATATAACGCTGTTATGGCTGCTTACAATACACCAGGTCCTTTCTACATAAGAATTAACCGTGGCTTTGACCGTGTTCTTTATAAAGATACAAACTACGGCTTTAAAATCGGTAAAGCAGTAGAAGTTCACGAAGGTACTGACATTACAGTTATCGCTTGTGGCTCTTGCGTATTCCAGGCTCGTGAAGCTGCTAAGTTCCTTAAGAATGCTGACGGACTTTCAGTTCGTGTTCTTAATATGCACACAATTAGCCCAATCGACGTTGAAGCTATTCAGAAAGCAATTTCTGACACAAGAAGAATTATCACAGTTGAAGACCATCTCGTAACTGGCGGTCTTGGTTCAGCAGTTGCTGAAGTTATGGCTCAGTACGGTAAAGGTTGTGCATTCAAGATGCTCGGCCATAAGAGCTTCGCTATGATTGGTCTTCACGAAGATATCATGTCAGATGCAGGCATTGATGCTAACGGCATTATCGCTGCAGTTCGTGAAACAATGAACGCAGACTTTGAAGAAGACGACAACTGGGACGACGAAGTATAATTAGCTTTGTTGTTCAGAAAGAGAGTTGATAATATGCACGAACAAAAAGAACTTTATGCATCAAAAATATTTTTCAATGCTGCATTGCCACTTTTGAAAGTTATTGCAACTGATGTTCCATCTCTCAAGGCTAAGTTCGACAAGCTCACTACTGTTTTACAGGTTAGTGCACTTGACCCTGAAGCTCCAGGTGGCAAATATGCAACACATTTTATCATCACAGAGGGCGAATGGGAAACAAAGCTTAACGCTGCCCATGAAGCTCCTGATGTTGAACTTGAATTCAAAACTATTGAAGCAATGAATGCATTCTTCAAGGGCAAGATTGGTCCTAAGACTCTTCCAAAAATGAAGGGTGTTATTAAGAATTTCCCTGCATTCACAGCAATGCTTATGACACTTCTTAAGCTTTCTGACCTTACCGGTGCTACACAGCCACCAAAGGATGAAGAAACAAAGACACTTATGGTTAAGTGCTTCTTCTATCTCCTTTCAAGCGGTATCAGCCAGCTTAACAAGATGGGCCATACAGAAATCAAAGACTGGACATCAAAGAGCCCTGACCGTGTTTACGCATTTGCAGTTGACGGTCATCCAGAAGTATCTGCTTTCATCCGTATTAAGGCTGGTAAATCAAGAGCAGGTCGTGGCGAATATAAGAGAGCAATGCCTTTCTTCACACTTCGTTTCAACAACCTTGATTCAGCACTTGGCATCCTTTTAAGCATCGATGATATGCTTGAGGCTACAAAAGCAGGACGTCTTATTATGGATGGTGGTCCTGAATTCGGTGCACAGCTCGGCGGATTTATGCTTGAAGTTGGCGACTTGGCTAAATAAGATTTTTACACATAAAGAAAACCACGGTTTTTACACCGTGGTTTTTTATTGTATTTATTTGTTTTGCTGGCATGGAAATCCGCCACCACGCGACTCTTAATTCATTATTTTTCTGTCTTTTTCTCACGAATAAGTCCTATTATGTGATAAAAACTCATCCCGATTGATGCTGTAACACCTGTGTTCATAAAACTATATAGCCAATCGAACCAATCTTCATTAATATACGGCAAAAATCCAGTTAGGAATATACAGCTTATACATATTATTAATACAACCAAGCTTAACACCAATAAAGTTTTTCTTTTTTTGATTGTTAAACTTGAAGCATCCTTCATACAAACAACGTTAAGAATTGTCATAACGACTATAAAAATAGCACTTGCAATGTGTAATATGCCCATTCTAAAGCCTGTACCAAGATATAATTCCATCAATAAATAAATTATCCACGAGCACCAATACCAAGCGTGTTTCTTCACATTGAAACAAACGACTGTGCAAAGTAATAAAGGAATACACAAATAAAGTGCCATAGGTGCTGTTACCAACAAAATAAGTGCACTTAATAGTGTAACTCCCAAAAACACAAAACCTGCCACTTTATTTGGTGTTATTGTTGATTTTTGTTTTTCTACTAATACTATATTCTTTTCAATCTTTTCTCTGCCTGTCAGTTCATCAAGTGATATTTCAAAAATGTCACAAAGTTTTATCAGTTTTTCTAAATCTGGAACTGCCATATTGTTTTCCCATTTTGAAACAGACTGACGGGAAACATCAAGTGCATCTGCCAAATCGCCTTGAGATAAGTTTTTTTCATTTCTAAATTCATAAATCCTTTCACCGAGATTCATTAAATCCCCTCCTTTTGTGTCTAAATTCTATCACAAAAAGTTCCTCAAATCCACCAACTCGCCTTTAAAATTTAGCAACTGACAGTTGCACATAGAAAAAGCCCGGTAAAAACCGAGCTTTTTGTTTTATATTTATTAAGTTTTATTTGTAAAGTGGGCCGTATGTCTGACATGCTCTGTAGTCTGCTGCCTGAGCATCTTCTGTGCCAAATGCTGCCCAAGAATGTGGACGGAAAATCTTATCATCGTCAACATTGTGCATATTTACAGGAATACGAAGCATTGATGCCATTGTGATAATGTCAGCACCAACGTGACCGTAAACTGTTACGCCGTGGTTAGCACCCCAGTTAGCCATTACACTGTAAACATCCTTGAATGCACCCTTGCCTGTAAGAGTTGGTGCAAACCAAGTTGTTGGCCATGTTGGGTCAGTTCTCCAGTCAATCTTATCGTGAACTTTATCAGGAAGGTCTGCTGTATATCCTTCTGCAATCTGAATAACAGGACCAATACCATCAATGATATTTACACGAAGCATTGTAACCGGCATTTCAGCCTTACAACGGAAGTGGCTTGAGAATCCGCCGCCTCTGAAGTATTCATAGTTAGCTCTTCTCCAGTCAGTTGCTTCAAGACATGCTTTAATATCAGCATCTGTCATTTCCCAATATGGTTTCATGCAACCTTCGCCATTTTCGTTCTTTGCAGCACCACTACCATCAAGAGCAGTTGCACCTGAGTTAATAAGATGGATAAATCCATCCTTTGCTTTACCTTCAGGACGTTTGCCAGTAACTCTTTCACAAGCTTCTGGACTCCAATATGTACGAACATCGTGGAAACAAGGTGCAACACCAGTAAGAAGTGTACCAATCATCATTGAAACACCATTAAGTGTGTCGTTTTCTGTTGCGAATGGTACAGGAGCTTTTGGACCATTCCAGTCAAATGTTGAAGCCATAATAGCCTCTGTAAAGTCAGCATTAGGAAGCCAGTCTGTCCAGTTTCTCTGTCCCTGGAAACCACCTGCAACTGCATTCTTACCAAGTGCTTCTTCGTGCCAACCAAGGTCATCAAGTTTCTTGTTACCAAAAAGGATATCCTTAACGATAATTGAGAATTTAGCAATGAATTCCCAATCCTTATCAGGAGCAATAACCTTTGATTTTGTAATGATTTCAGGTAAGTTCTTACCTGCATTTACGTCGAAATCTTCACGGCAGTTTTCTTTAATCCAGTTGTATGCCTTTTCGTATTCATCTTTATCATAGATTTCAAGAGTAATACGACGAAGAATTTCTGTAAGGTCAACCCATTCAGGACGGATACCAAAATATTTCTGGAACATTTCAGCATCACAGTAGCTACCTGCGATACCCATTGAGATACCACCAAGGTTAACATATGCCTTATTTTTCATCCAACCGACTGCAACTGCACAACGAGCAAAACGAAGGATTTTTTCCGCAACATCTTCAGGAATTGAAGTGTCTGTCATATCCTGAACATCGTGTCCGTAGATTGAGAATGCAGGAAGTCCTTTCTGTGCGTGAGCAGCCATAACTGCAGCAAGATATACTGCACCTGGACGCTCTGTACCATTAAAGCCCCAAACAGCTTTGATTGTGTTAGGGTCCATATCAAATGTTTCTGAGCCATAGCACCAGCAAGGTGTAACAGAAAGAGTTGCAACAACGTTTTCAGTTGCAAACTGGTCTGCACATTTTGCAGCCTCTGCACCACCGCCGATAGTTGTGTCACTAATTACACATTGTACAGGTGTACCATCAGGATATTTAAGATTTTCTTCAATGAGTTTCTTTGCTGAGTTAGCCATACCCATTGTCTGTACTTCAAGACTTTCACGAACGCCGCCCCAACGGCCGTCAATTACAGGTCTGATACCAATTTTAGGATATAACATTTATTTTTCCTCCCTATTTAATAATTCCTTATAAATCTTATATGCCCCATCCCAATCATCATTTCTCTGTGGCATATATTTTTTTGTTTTTTCGGTTTTTGCTATGAGTTTTCTACCATCATCAACACTTTCGATTTCACCAAGTGCTTTAAGCTGAAGAATAATATTACCAAGGGCAGTTGCTTCAATAGGTCCTGCCACAACAGGGATATTTATACTGTTAGCTGCCATTTCACAAAGGAAACCATCCTTTGTGCCACCACCCAAGATGTTAAGTACGTCAAAATTTTTACCTGTGCACTCTGAAATCTGCTCAAGAGCGTAGCGATATTTAAGAGCAAGACTTTCGTAAATGCAACGAACGACTTCACCAACAGTTTCAGGGATTTCCTGACCTGTTTTTTCACAGTATTTGCGTATTTTGTTAGGCAAATCGCCGTGTGCAGAAAGCATTGGTGCGTCAGGGTCAACAAAGCATTTAAATGGTTTTGCATCTCTTGCCATCATTTCAAGGTCGTTGTAACTGTATTTTTGTCCTTGCTTTGCCAAATCCCTGCGAGTTTCCTGAATAAGCCACAAACCGCTGATATTTTTAAGGTAATTCACCTTAGCGTTTGCACCCATTTCATTGGACAGCTCTTTTTGATTGCTTTCAAGAGTAAGCATAGGCTCATCCAATTCGCAACCGATAAGTGACCATGTGCCACAGGATAAAAATGCAGCATTTTCATCAGTAACACTCATGGCAGCAACTGCACATTGAGTGTCATGACCTGCGACGGAAATTACTTTAATTCCTTTATATTCACCATTTACGGTTGCGCTATCAACTAATTCAGGGAAAAGCTTTTCATCTATTTCAAAGGTGTTCAGCACATCTTTGTCCCATGTTTTTGTTGATGGATTTAACATCTGTGATGTGGATGCAATACTCATTTCACATACTTTATTACCCGTAAGCATATATGCGAATAAATCAGGCATAAAGAGTAATTTATCTGCCTTTTTTACATTATCATCAACAGTCAACTGAAAAAGAGTGTTGATGTTCATAATCTGATTTCCTGTTGCAAGATAAAGAGAGTCTAAATCCATCTTTTCACTTGCTTTTTCAACAGTGTTTTCCGTTCTTGAATCTCTGTAATGGAATGGAAGATGAATAAGTTTGCCACTTTCGTCAAGCAGTCCGTAATCAACACCCCATGTATCAAACGCAAGTGCATCAACCTGACCTGCTTTTTCGATAGCCTTGTCAATTTCGCCCTTAATCATATCAACATCATGGCAGACATGACCGTCAACTGTTATTGGAATATTGTCAAAACGATGAATTTCTTCATAAGAAATCTTTTCACCGTCATAAAAAGCCTTTATAGCTCTGCCACTTGATGCGCCAA
This sequence comes from uncultured Clostridia bacterium, assembly GCA_937899735.1. Taxonomy (GTDB): domain Bacteria; phylum Bacillota; class Clostridia; order Oscillospirales; family Acutalibacteraceae; genus Fimenecus. The sequence goes on from CALBQZ010000161.1 coordinate 12,341, forward strand.
AGTCAAATGCTAAAACAGTTTTCATTTTACAACACCCTTTTTAAGAAGAATGTTCGCATAAATTGCCTTTTCGCCTGTTGCGATAATGAGATATGCTTTTGATGCTCTTTCATAGAAAGCAAATCTTTCAATATACTCAATATCGTGATGTTCAGGCTCGTATTTATTGAGAACTTTCTCATATTCTTCCCAGATTGGTGGAGTTGGGCAAGTATCACCTTTTACAATCTCCATAAGTCCAACCGGTTTCTCGACATAAGTATCAAGAGGAAGAAGCTGCATAATTGCATCAAGAATTTCAGGCACTCCATGACCATCTGCACGGATTACAATTGCATTCTTTCCGTAACTGTGACAAGGGAAATTGCCATCAGCAATAACAAGTTCATCACCATGTCCCATCTCGGCAAGTGCCTTTAAAAGTTCAGGTGAAAGCATTGGGGAAATGCCTTTTAACATGAATACTCCTCCTTAGTCCTTCTTATGAAGCAACTGGTCATCAGGATTAAACACTTTATAACCAGGATGACGACCAGTAATTCTGTAATAACTTCTTAAATCGATAAGTTTCTGAATATTTTCGTCACTGATATCACAGCTACCACCAAGAATAACTGCGTTAATAGTAATCTTAGCCCAAAGCTCAAGGCTTTCCATTCTGTAAAATGCCGTAAGGACATCACTACCAACTGCAAGAGCACCGTGGTTTGTAAGAAGCATTACATCATGCTCTTCAAGATATGGTTCAATTGCTGCAGGAACTTCTGCTGTTGAAGGAGTACCATAAGGTGTAAGAGGTACTGCACCGATTGCAGCAACGTCTTCAATCATATTGTACATGTCCATTGGCTTATGAGCAACTGCAAAACCTGTTGCTCCGGGTGGATGTGCATGGATTACGCTGAACACATCTTCTCTCTTTTCATAGCATTTAAGATGCATTTTAATTTCACTTGATGGACGATATCCCTCATTTGCTTCAAGAATATTTCCGTCCATATCAAGAACTACTAACTTTTCAGGTGTAATGAATGATTTACTGATACCTGTTGGAGTTGCGATAACTCTGCCATCCTCAAGACGAGCACTTACGTTACCGTCGTTGGCAGCAACCCAACCTAACTGCCACATTTTGTGACATACATCACATATTTGCAATTTAATTTCCTCAATATTTTGCATGAGTATAACCTCCCTATTGTAAATACAAAATTTTCTATTTATATTATACTATTTTTATGATATAATTCAAGAAGAATATTTCAAGAAAGGTGAAATCTTCATGAATACAAAAAGACGAATAGATTTCACAATTGAAGAAAAACACAACGGAGAAAAAATCTGGGAAATCCTTAAAAATGAAATGCAGGTTTCTTCCCGATTAATCACTAAGTTAAAGCACGACCCTGAGGGGATTATGCTTAATAATGAGCATATAAGGACTGTTGACTTTGTAAAAACTGGTGATATTCTTTCAATTACTGTCCCTGCAGATATGGAAGAAAAAACTACTGCAGTTCAACCACTCCCCTATCCTTTAAAAGTCTTTTACGAAGATGATGATTTACTAATTGTGGACAAACCCGCGGGACTTCCTTTACATCCGTCCCACAACCATCAAGGCGATACCCTTGCAAACGCTGTGGCTTACCACCTTGAAAAGCAAGGTAAATCTGCTGTTTTCCGTTCAGTCGGAAGACTTGACCGTGGCACATCAGGCATTGTCGTCTGTGGACTTAACCGATTTGTTGCAGCTATTCTTAATGGTAAGATTTACAAAGAGTATATGGCTGTCTGCGATGGTATTTACGAAGGTGAGGGAATTATTGACCGTCCTATCTATCGTCCTGACCCTATAAAAACATTTCGTACTGTTGACGAAAGAGGCGAAACAGCAATTACCGAATGGAAAGCCCTTTCACATCATGATGGAAAGACATTGTTGCGAATTCATCTTCTAACCGGTCGTACTCATCAAATCCGCGTGCATTTTTCTTCACTTGGTACACCTCTTGTGGGCGATACCATGTATGGTACACCAAGAAATGATATTTCACGACAAGCATTACATTGCTGTTATTGTAAATTCACTCATCCGGTGACAAACGAGGTAATTGAAATAGAATCTCCTTTACCGGAAGATATTGCACAATTTGTAAAATAAACATACTTGATTAAAAATGTCTTTTATGTTAAAATGATTACGAATTGGTTACAAAATAATTACAACCATTTCGGGGGGCTGAAGGAATGAACGAGATAAAAGATTACATTGTCTATCCTGACAATGTAAATATATATATACCTCCTACGATGCCTGCAAAGCAAAACATGTTTTATAAAAACCTTGTTTATGTTGCTTCTGCAGTTGTATCTAAAGTCTGCATCCGTGCAGGTAGTAAAATTAAGAAAATTAATATGAACGGATTAAAACCACCATATATTGTTCTCTCTAATCACACACAATTTGTTGATTTCCTTGTTAGTTTTAGAGCATTACGAGCATATAGATTCAATAACATTGCTACTTTTGACGGTTTTGTCGGAATGGCTAAAATTATGGAGAAACTCGGTTGTGCTTGTCACCGTAAGTTTACAACAGACATCAGCCTTGTCCGTGCAGTTCATAAAGTTCTTCACGAGTATAAAGATATTCTTTATATGTATCCTGAAGCAAGGTATACAAATATCGGTACAACGTCTCTGATTCCTGATGTTGTTGCTAAACTTGTCAAAAAGAATAGGGTTCCGTTAGTCGTTGTGATTCATCACGGAAACTATCTCAACGCTCCTTTCTGGGATTTCCGTCAGTACAGAAAAGTGCCTTTCAGGGCTACTATGAAACAAGTTCTCACTGCAGAACAAGTTCAGGAGATGTCTGTTGAGGAAATAAACGAAGTAATTCATCGTGAAATGGCTTACGATGATTACAAGTGGCAGAAAGAAAACAATATTCGAATCACTGAAAAATTCCGTGCCGACGGTCTTAACAAGGTTCTTTATAAATGTCCACACTGTATGGCAGAAGGTCAAACAGTAGGCAAAGGTATCCACCTTACTTGTGAAGCTTGTGGCAAACAATGGGAAATGACCGAGTTAGGTGAAATGAAAGCTCTTCAAGGTGAAACAGAGTTTTCGCATATTCCGGACTGGTATGAATGGGAAAGAGAATGTGTCCGTAAGGAACTTCTTGATGGTACATATAAGTTTGAAGACAATGTTCACATTCACTCATTGCCAGGTGTTGAGTTCATTGATTTAGGTGAGGGAAAAGTTACTCACGACCTTGAAAATGGTTTTGTTGTTACCGGTCATTATAATGGTCATGATTACAGAATTCAGCGTACAACAAAATCTCTTTTCACTTTGCACAACGAGTTTTTATACAAGAAACTTGGTAAAACTGATGTTTTTGATGTTTCTGTTAAAAACGATTCATTCTATTGCATCCCTTCCAAGAAAGATGTTGTATTAAAGCTTATGTTTGCAACAGAAGAAGCATTTAAAATCTACAACGAGAATTCTATAAAATAAAGCTATGACAGATAAAAAAGTTTTTTTAGAAGAAGTTTGCTACCCTGATAATATCAAAAAGTATGACCTTTCAAAGACACCAATAAAGCAATCTCAAACTGCTTTATTGCTTACAAGACTATTTTCAAAGGTACTGCTTCCTCTTTTGAGAAAAGGTCACAAACTTGAAAAAATTAATATGGAGGGGCTAAAACCACCATACATTTTACTTTCTAACCATATGCAGTTTATGGATTTTGCTATACTCTTTGATGCAATATACCCTGATAAATTTAATTTAGTTGCAGCAAACCATGTATATTATAAAGATTATGCTTTGTTGGAAAAACTAGGGTGTATGTGCACAAGAAAATTTATAACTGACATAAGTCTTGTGCGACACTGTCACAAGGTTTTGCAAAATTACGGAGATGTTTTTGCAATGTTTCCTGAGGCAAGATATACACCTGACGGCACTCAATCCGTTTTACCCAAATCAATCGGAAAACTTGCAAAGAAAAACAAAGTCCCTGTTGTAATTCTCTTAAATCATGGTAATTTTCTCAATCAACCTTTCTGGTCACACTATAAATTCAGAAAAGTGCCTTTTTATGCTACTTTGAAGCAGATAATCACTGCTGAAGATGTGCAAAACTTAAACGTTGATGAGATTAACGGGATTATTCGCAAAGAATTCCAATATGACGAATATAAATGGCAGAAAGACAACAATATCCGCATTACAGAAAAGTATCGTGCACATGGGTTGCATAAGATTTTGTATCAATGCCCACACTGTATGGCTGAGGGCAAAATTACAAGCAAGGGCTATTCTCTCACCTGTAACGAATGTGGAAAAACCTGGGAAATGACTGAATTAGGCGAACTTGTTGCCACAAGTGGAGAAACCGAATTTTCACATATTCCTGATTGGTATAAATGGCAAAGAGAAAATGTTCGCAAAGAAATTCTTGACGGAACTTATAAATATTTTGACGAAGTTCAGATTTATGGCTTCCCCGGTGTTACAAAATACATTAATCTTGGAAAAGCAATTGTTACCCACGACCTTGAAAATGGTTTTGTTGTAACAGGTCACTATAACGGCAAAGATTTCAGAATTTCACGTCCACCAAAATCACATTACAGTTTACATATCGAATACGAATTCGGTCATTTAAAGGGTGTTGACTGTTTTGAAATACCAACAAGAAATGACTCCATTTACTGTATTCCTACAAATGAATATATGGTTACAAAACTTGCTTTGGCAACAGAAGAAGCATATAAAATTGCAAGTGAATAAAAGAAAACCCTACCACTCGGTAGGGTTAATTTTTATTTTCTGTTGGATTTCACAAATCTTTCAACAAAGCCAAGATGTGTACCTGTGAATATAAGTTTTAGTTCTTTGTGCTTTGAAATATCTTTCGGAAAATACAAGGTACTTCGTTTTTTTAACCTTAGAACCTTACATTTCTGTAACACTTCTGCCACAAATTGTGAGCAAAAATAATGATTTTTACGTTTCATGGGTATTTTTAAAAAGCACATTATCACACCAAGTGTTGAATATTTAAGCATTGTTTTTCTTGCTTTGTAATCGTGTACCATTTTCTTGACCTTTTCATACACCTCGTCGGTTACAATAATCTCATACAATGCACAAGGGAATGAAGGTCTGCCAGGCTTTTCATATCTTGTAATGCTTTCTACAAGGTAACCTTTACCAACAAAGGTATAAAAAGTGTCCATATCCTCCTCCAGGCCTACTGATGTGTGAGTATATGGAAACCGTGTGCGCAAACGCAGTATTTTTGCGTTAAAGCCAGGGTATTGTGTCATTAAAATGTATATTTTTCTGTATTTCATCTTCTTTACCTTTTATCTTTATTATACGAATTCAGTATATCAACAAATACGCCTGTGGTCAAGTGATAATTTTTGCCACTATTTTAATTATAGTTTTTTGTATATTAAAAAGTCAAAATGGATTTCAGTTGTGAATCCATTATTTTTTTGTATTTTTTCTTCTGCACCTAATTCTGTCTTAAAATAATAAGGTGTCATTTTAAAAAGGTTTACGCCCATTTCACCATTGACTGTAATTATTTCTTTCACCGAAATTCTATCAATGAATTCAAAGCCATCATATTCTGTATGCTTTTCTTCATTTTCATAGGTCCTTTCATAGAGAATCTTTTTGAGTCCCATAAGATGACTTTTCCCAGGTACGGCATAAATTATGTATCCGTCTCTCTTGAGAATCCTTGCCATTTCGCCTTCCACCATAGGAGCAAAGATATTAAGTGCAAGGTCAAAAGAATTATCTACAAATGGCATATTAAAGCAACTACCAACAGCATAAGTATATTTTTTATACTTGCCCGATGCAGACTTGACTGCTTCTTTGGAAATATCAAAACCGTAAAGTTCAAAATCAAAATTAAGATTTTCTAATCTTCCGTCGTAATAGCCCTCACCACAGCCACAATCAGCGATAGTTATTTTTTCTTTACCATTAAACAACGAATTGATAATTTCGCAGAGCTTATCAGTAAAACAGTCATAATATCCACTCTCAAGAAAAGCACGACGAGCAAGCACCATCTCTTTTGAGTCACCCGGATTATCAGAATGCTTCTTATTAACCGGCAACAGATTCACATACCCTTGTTTTGCAATATCAAAAGAGTGGTTATTTTCACAGCGGTATGTTTTACCATCAATATTCAATTTTGATTTGCAATTTGGACAAATGAACATAAAATCACCTATAAAAAAGGTGGCAGAGTATTCCCTCCACCACCTTTATCTTTTATTTAGCAACGATGTTTACAAGTTTACCCTTAACATAAATTTCCTTGATAATATTCTTGCCATCTAATTCTGCTGCAACTTTTTCATCAGCCTTTGCAGCTGCTACTGCATCAGCCTGCTCAATGTCAGCAGGAACATTAAGCTTTGCGCGGATTTTACCGTTAATCTGAACAACGATTTCGATTGTTTCATCAATGCACTTTGCTTCGTCATATGTTGGCCATTCACCATCAGCAGCCATCATCTTACCATAGCCGCAAGCTTCCCACATTTCTTCTGTTACGTGAGGAGCAAATGGGTTAACAAGGAGAAGAAGTGCTTTAAGTTCTGCCTTATTAATTGAACCCTTTGTATAAATCGCATTGAGAAGAGTCATAAGTGCAGCGATTGCAGTATTGTATTTAAGAGCTTCGATATCCTCTGTAACCTTCTTGATTGTCTTGTGGAATGAAGATGAAAGTTCTTTTGAGAATTCATCACCATCAACTAAGATTTCCTGAAGATTCCAGATTCTGTCAACGAATCTCTTACAGCCCTTAACGGAATTCTCTGACCAAGGAGCAGCCTGCTCATAGTCACCCATAAAGAGAACATAAGTACGAAGAACGTCAGCACCAAATACATCAACAACTTCGTTAGGGTCAATAACATTGCCACGAGATTTACTCATCTTAACACCATCAGGTCCAAGGATAAGACCTTGAGCTGTTCTCTTAGCGTAAGGTTCTGCACCTGGCACTGCCCCGATATCATAAAGGAACTTATGCCAGAAACGAGAATAGATAAGGTGACGAGTAACGTGTTCCATACCACCGTTATACCAGTCAACCGGCATCCAGTAGTTAAGCTTATCCATATCAGCAAGGCATTCATCATTGTGTGGGTCAATGTATCTTAAGAAATACCATGATGAACCTGCCCACTGTGGCATTGTGTCAGTTTCTCTCTTTGCATCGCCACCACATTTTGGACATTTACAATTTACGTATGAATCAATTTTTGCAAGTGGGCTTTCGCCATCTGTACCGGGAGCAAAGTTTTCAACATCAGGAAGTCTTAATGGGAGTTCTTCATAAGGAACAGCGACCATACCGCATTTTTCACAGTGAACAATCGGGATTGGTTCACCCCAATAACGCTGACGGTTAAATGCCCAGTCCTTCATCTTATACTGAACGCCACCTTCACCGATGCCTTTATCCTGTAAGAAATCAATCATTTTTGCGATTGAATCCTTCTTGTTGTCAATACCGTTAAGGAAATCAGAGTTAACCATTTCACCGTCACCTGCATATGCAGCTTCTTCGATGTTACCACCCTTGATAACCTCAATAATATCGATACCGAATTTCTTTGCGAAATCATAGTCACGGTCGTCATGTGCAGGAACAGCCATAATAGCACCTGTACCATAACCCATCATAACATAGTCGGATATGTAGATTGGAATATCCTTACCGTTAACAGGATTCTTTGCAGTAATACCTGCGATTTTAACACCTGTCTTATCTTTTACAAGCTGTGTACGTTCAAACTCTGTCTTCTTTGCACATTCTGTACGATATGCAAGAATTTCATCCATATTAGAAATCTTGTCAGCATATTTATCAATGATTGGATGCTCAGGAGCCATAACCATAAATGTTACACCGAAAAGAGTGTCCGGACGAGTTGTATAAATCTTCAATTCTTCAGGAATTTCGTTAAGATTGAAGTTAACGAAAGCGCCTCTTGACTTACCAATCCAGTTAACCTGCTGAAGCTTGATGTTTGGAAGATAGTCAACATCATTAAGTCCTTCAAGGAGTTTGTCTGCATATTCTGTAATTCTTAAATACCAAACGTCCTTTGATTTCTGCACAACATCGCTGTGACAAATATCGCACTTGCCACCCTGTGAGTCTTCGTTTGAAAGAACAACTTTACAAGATGGGCAATAGTTAACCAATGTTTTATCACGGAAAGCCAGTCCGTTTTCAAACATCTTAAGGAAAATCCACTGTGTCCACTTATAGTACTTGTCGTCAGTTGTATCAACTACTCTTGAATAGTCAAATGAGAAACCAACTCTCTTTAACTGACTTGTGAACTTCTCAATGTTCATATCAGTTACTTTTCTTGGGTGGATACCTGTTTTGATAGCATAGTTTTCTGTTGGAAGACCATAAGCGTCAAAACCGATTGGAAAAAGCACATTATAGCCTTCAAGTCTTCTCTTTCTTGATACTACTTCAAGACCTGAGTATGCCTTGATATGACCAACGTGCATGCCTGCACCTGATGGATATGGGAATTCAACAAGACCATAGAATTTTGGCTTTTCGGAATTATCCTGAGCCTCAAAAACTTTAGCCTCTTCCCATTTCTGTTGCCACTTTAATTCGGTAGCTTTAAAATCGTAATTCATATATATAACCTTCTTTAAAGAGATTTTTTAGTCTGTAATTAAATCGCTGATATCCACTTGTTTTGCGTCACCCCAAAGATGCTCTAAGCTATAAAGCTCTCTCTGGTCAGGAGTGAAAACGTGAACCACAACTGTGCCATAGTCAAGGAGAATCCAGCCTGTTGATTTGCCTTCAACATTTCTTGGCTCAACACCCTGTTTTGTGAGTGCATCCTGAACTTCGTCAGACAATGCACGGATATGAGTTCCAGATGTACCTGTTGCAATTACAAAATAATCAGCAACCGCAGTAAGTTCAGTTATTTCAAGTGATTTTATATCCGTTGCTTTCTTACTGTCAAGAGTAGCAACGATATTCTTCATAAGTTCTGTTCTTTCCATTTATTTTATCCTTTCTGCAAGGTAATTATAGGCTTTAACTGTATCAATATGAATTGGTCTGCATTTTCTCGCATTATCCTCAATGGTAAAGGAAAGTCCTCGCAAACAAGTCTTATCAAGACTCTTTTCTGCTAATTCTCTCACTTCTTTAACATCAGGATACTCTCTGTCATCCGATGTTAAATCTGCAACATAAATGATTTTTTCGAGAAGTGACATATCTTCCTTACCTGTTGTGTGGTAACGCACCGCTGAAAGTATTTCCTCATCCGTCACACCAAGTTCTTTTCGCAGATAAACTTCCCCTGCTACTGCATGTAGTGTAACTGTAATATTTTTTTCACTTTCGGTAAGCGTTTGTCCGTCATTCTCTATCATTTCAATCATCTTTTCAGCAGGTTCGTAACGCATAATATCGTGAATAAGCCCTGCTGTATATGATTTTTCCCTGTCACCACCGAAAATATCAGCAAGATGCTGTGCTTTTTCAGCAACACAGATAGAATGATACAATCTTTGTGAAGTTAAACGTGTTTTGAGAATTTCAAGAAATTCTTTATTTCTTTCTGTATCCATAGAGTTTTTTGTTCTCCATATACTCAATAATTTCAGGATCAACAAGTCCATAAAGGCTCTTTTCGTTATCTATTCTGTCCCTGATTTCACTTGAACTTACCTCGTAAGCATCAAGAAGCGAAATATGTACATGTTTACCATCAAGTTGTGGTATATAATCGCCCAACTGCTCAAATGCATAAGCACGGAGTTTTTGAATGTTTTCAGCATTATCACGGGAAGCAACACAAATTGTGCACTGTTCAAGCAACTCCTTATGCTTGTACCACTTATGGAAGATAAGGAACATATCTGAACCGATAATGAGATAAAGATCGTCGTTTGGATATTTTTTTCTTAAATCCTCAACAGTGTAGATAGTATAACTATCAGTTTCTCTATCCATTTCCATTGTGCTGATTTCGTACTTAGGATTGTTGAATGCTATTTTACACATAGCAAGACGGTCGCGATTGTCTGCTAAATCATCACAACGCTTATGTGTAGGAACTTTATTCGGAATGATAATTACCTTATCAAGCTGGAGTTCCTCTGCCATTTTTTCAACCATTCTTGAATGTCCCTTATGAGGAGGGTTGAATGTGCCACCAAAAATACCTATCTTCATTTTCTCGCCTTCTTCTTTTCGTCTTTGTGTAATTCTGGATTATAACGATAAAAAATCATGCTACCACCGATAACACCAACACAATCACTGTTAGTTGCCTCGGCAAGTTTCTGTGCAATTTCCTTTGGTTTTTCAGGACTTGTTTCTAAAAGAACTTTAATTTTGATAAGTTCTCTTGCTTTAAGTGCATCGTCAGTCTGCTTGATAAGTGCATCTGAAATGCCACCTTTACCTACTTGGAACAATGCTGGGAGTGAATTTGCCTGACCTCTCCAATATGCTCTTTCTTTACTTGTCATATTATTCTCCTAAAAAATATTATCACTCTATTTGTCATTCTGAGGAACAAAGTGACGAAGAATCTATGTGAGATTCTTCGCTACGCTCAGAATGACTCGTCTCTTTATAAATACTTTGGTAATTCTTCTACAAATTTGCGGAGGGCGTTTCCACGGTGACTTACTTTATCTTTTTCTTCAGCTGAAAGTTCACCGAAGGTTCTTTCTCCTACAAGGAAAACCGGGTCGTAGCCAAATCCGCCGTTGCCGTGTACCTCGTGAGCAATCACACCCTCGCAAGTGCCACGAACTGTAAAGCTTCTTCCGTCAGGGAAACAACAACATACACAACTTACAAATCGTGCTGTTCTCTCACTGTCGGGAACATCTTTCATAAGACCTAAAAGTTTTTCGTTATTCTTTGCATCGTTTCCGTGTTCACCACCAAAACGAGCTGAGTAAACTCCCGGAGCACCGTCAAGGAAATCAACCATAAGTCCTGAATCGTCTGCAACACAGACCATTCCACTTTCTTTACAGCCACTGTCTGCCTTTAAGAAAGCGTTTTCTTCAAATGTCTCACCAGTTTCGTCAACATCTGAAAGCTCGATTCCTGCCATTTCAGCAGTAAGCACATTTATTCCAAGAGGCTCAAGAATTCTTTGTAATTCTGCCTGTTTTTTTATATTATGAGTGGCGATTAAAAAGTCCAAAGAATCCCCTCTTTTCTTTCTTCTTAGGTTGCTCCTCTTCCTGTGACTCTTCTGACTCAGGTTCTGCAACCTCTTCAACTGTTTCTTCAACTATCTCTTCGACTGCTTCTTCAACAATCTCTTCAATGACTTCTTCCACTACTTCTTCAGCAATCGGAATATGCTCGTCTTCTTCCTCTTTATAGTCAATTCTATCAAACAAGCCATCAGCGAACGCTAAAGGTTTGAATGGCTGAAGGTCATCAATCTGCTCACCGACGCCAACAAACTTAACAGGAATATCAAGTTCATTCTTAATTGCCAACACAACACCGCCACGAGCAGTACCATCAAGTTTTGTAAGAACAATACCTGTAATATCAGCAACCGACTTGAACTCCCTTGCCTGATTAACTGCATTCTGTCCTGTTGTTGCATCAAGCACTAGCAAAACCTCACGGTCAGAATATGGCAGTTCACGGTCAATAACTCTGTAAATCTTATTAAGTTCATCCATAAGATTCTTCTTGTTATGAAGTCGGCCTGCAGTATCGATAATAATAATTTCGTGGTCTCTTGCCTTTGCAGCATTGATTGTATCAAAGACTACTGCAGCAGGGTCAGCACCCTCTTTGTGTTTTATAATTTCAACACCTGAACGGTCAGCCCAGATTTGTAACTGGTCAATAGCAGCAGCGCGGAATGTATCCGCAGCACCTAAAACGACACTCTTGCCCTGTGCTTTATACATTGCAGCCATTTTACCGATAGTTGTTGTTTTACCAACACCATTAACACCGATTACAAGGATGATTGATGGAACAGTAATAAGTCCCATATCCTCACCACCATCAAGCATTTCTGCAACGATTTCCTTGATTTTCTGACGGATTTCGTTGGCATCCTTTATTTTGCCTTTTGCAGCTTCATCACGAAGTCTTTCTGTGATTTCAACAGCAGTTGTAACACCAACGTCACCCATTACAAGAATTTCTTCAAGTTCTGTGTAAAGGTCATCTGTAATTTCGTCGAAGCTATCGAGCATATCGTCAATAGCTCCCGCCATTTTATTTCTTGTCTTTGTAAGACCAAAATTGATTTTTTTGAAAATTCCCATAATAATTTCCCTTTTACTTTATTTCGGATGATTCCTAAATTCATCCTACATTATTCTGCTTTAGCTTATAATTTTGCTTATATTGTGCTTTTTTGCGATGGCGAAGTGTATGAAGATACACGAGTTTCCGTCGCGAAAAGGTGCAAGATGAGTGAAATTATGCAAGACCTAACTTACGAGCCATTTCGGCAGTTTTGAGTTCCAATATCTTTGATACGCCTTCCTCTTGCATTGTAACACCGTAAAGCATATCTGCCTCTTCCATTGTACCACGACGGTGAGTAATAAGAATGAACTGTGTATTCTTTGTCATTCTTCTTACGTACTGAGCATAACGGACAACGTTAACGTCGTCAAGTGCCGCCTCAATCTCATCCATTACACAGAACGGTGCTGGTCTTACTTTGAGAATAGCAAAGTAAAGTGCGATAGCAACAAGTGCTTTTTCACCACCCGAAAGTGCCTCGAGGTGTACAACAATCTTTCCTGGTGGATGTACGATGATATCAATACCGCTGGTTAAGATGTTTTCAGGGTCTGAAAGCTCGAGTGATGCTGTGCCACCACCAAACAACTCTTTAAATACTTTCTTAAATTCTATTCGAACTTTCTCAAAAGTAGCCAAAAATTCTTCTTTCATAACCTGATCCATTTCTTCTATAATCTCAAGTAATGTATCTTTAGCACTAATCAAATCATTTCTTTGGTTATTTAAGAAATCATATCTTTCACTAACTCTTTTATAGTCTTCTATTGCACTAATGTTTACCATTCCAATATTTTTAATTATATTACGATACTTGTTAACTTCACTTCTAGCATCAACAGGATCAAGTTCTAAAATATAACTACTCTTCGCTTTTTCATAAGTAAGTGCATAGTCTTCACTTAATATTCTTAAATAATTATCAAGTTTAATATCGTATTTACCAACATTTATTTCTAATTCCTTAAGTTCTTTT
>CALBQZ010000162.1 GCA_937899735.1 uncultured Clostridia bacterium
AGTCTCATACTTTGACATTCTTTTACACCTCCTTATGGACTTTGCCCCCCAAACTTTCCTTGGGAGGAAGGATATGGATTCACAAAAATTATCCATAGCAAATATGAATTGTAACAAAAAAAGGCTTGATTGTCAAGCCTTTTCTTCTTTTTCTTTTCTTCTTTTACTTACGATGATTTTTTCCTGATACTCACCGTCACATTTTTCAACCATAACCATAAACAGGGTTACATAGAAAAGATACGGTATCGGACAGAAAATGCCGGGATTTACAAGTGACATCATTTCAAGACTTATATATGACAAGAAAATAGTCATATTAAAAAGCGTTGCTTTTCTCCAGATAAGCACGTTTCTCTTAATAAACTGATACGCAAAAGCCACAATACCAACGATACCAAAGCTTGCACAAACCTGAATAGGTGCACAGTGATACCAGCAGAGCGCAAATTCAACCGAAGCGTGAACATCACGATTACCCATATATCCAAGACCCGTGCCGAACAACGGATGACTCAGAAAATCGTTGATACCTCTTGCATAATGAGCAGCACGAACTTCAGTTGACTCACCCATAAGGAACTCATTAACTGCTTTGAAAAGTCGGTCAAGTGTATAGCCTAAAATCTCTGTAATCTGTGGTGCAAATGCTAAACATCCAAAAAGAATACAAGCACAAATAATAACATAAGCCAATCTTCTTCGCTTATCATAAAGCATATACATAACTATACACATAACGATTTCCACAGAGCCGAAAACCATACCGCCGCGTGAACCCGTAAGCAAAATCGCAAAATAGAAAATAAAACCAAATACGGTTGCGTAAGATTTCTTATTTGCCATAAGGAAAGCAAACGGAATAGTTATCATAAGAATTGTTGAGCTGTTGTTTCGCCATTGCATATAGAGCAGCCCACCACGGTCAATAACATCATTGATATTGATTATGTAATGGGAAATTATCATAAATGAAGCAAAACAGCCTGTAAGCACCATAATCCTTGTAAGCATATCAATATGAGAATAATTCCGCTTAACATTAATATGAGCGTGCAAATAGGAATAAATAAACACCATTGCAAAGCCTAAACCCAGCATGTGATAAATTGATGTCGGTGCGAAATATTCCTGTGGCAGAATAAAGCCGAATCCACCTAACAATATGGCTATTGAAACAAATACCATCGACTTGAACATAGTGCCTTCTGCAGTAAGTTTTTTACGATATGCAATCAGATGGAACAGTACAAATCCTGCAAGTGGCACAAGAAACGGAATGTATCCCACAAACACATCAAATGAGTCATAGCATTTTATCGCCACAAGTGATGTTAGCGAAAACGGTGCAAGACCGGCCATAATATCATCATTTATGCAAATACAAAAACCTATAATGTATAAAAATACGATAGTGCCGATAACCTCTATCTGTTTATCAGGATAATATGAGCTTAAGGATGTAAATACTCCTGCAACACAAAACAATATAGCCATCCATTTATCACTTAAAAGGAAAGCTCGTGCTTTTTCTAATCTATTTAAATGTATTTCGGATTTAAAAATCTTTTCCATAAAGCTATACCTCTACATTTAACCAAGGTATATTATATATCAAACAAACGATTTTAACAATAGATTTTTAATATCTTTATAAATATTACCTGTAAGAATTAACAAATTCTTAATTTTCTATCCATTATTCTTACATATTTTGATGTTATATTATGTACAGTGGTTGACGAGAGTAATGCCCGGAAACACCATTGCTTATCTTAAAACCACTCCCTTTCATTTTCATTCTCCTTTTTAAATCCGTATTAAAACGGGAAACGCTCTCACTTTTCAAGTGAGAGCATTTTTTTGATATGGTTGTTTTATGAATAAATTGGAGTTTATCGGGATAATTCGTAATGCGAAATTCGGAATTCGTAATTATGGGTCTGCGACGCTAATTTTAAGTGTAAAGTGGAAAACTGAAAACTGAAAACGAATGGTCTGCGATGCTGATTTTATTACAATTGCAACGCAGTTCCGACGTTTTCCATTTTACATTTTCAACTTTCCACTTTGCGTTTTACATTTTGCACTTTTTTCATCCCGACAAATTATAATTTGTATTATTCCATGTGTTTAATGCAGTTTTTTTGTTTCTTACACATATTACACACAGAGTCCCGAAGTTCAACATCATTTTCAGTTAAATTGAGTCCTCTCACCAAATTATAGCAATCAAGGCACATACTGCTTTCCAATTCAGCAATTAAAACATCACGATATTTATCTATTAGTGATATTATATATTCATCAGTAATTTCTTTCATATTGTTTGCCCTCCAATTATATCATTTTATATTATTTTATATCATTATTGATTACTTTTCAATACTTTATCATATAATAAACGATAAAGAAAGAGGAGTGATTCATTATGAAACCTTTGAAAGAACAAATCAGCATTACCGTTGATAGTGATATACTTGAAAAAGCAAGGAAATTAGCAGAGATGGATGACCGTTCACTCTCTCAATTTATAAATATCGCTCTTAAAGAGTATGTCAAAAAATTAGAAAAAAATAACTAAAAAATTTACAGGGGACATTAAGCCAATGTCCCCTGTATTATTGTATTCAAAAAACAACAGCGAGAATCAATCTCGCTGTTGTGATTTTTTATGCCTTTTTCTTGTCGATTGCTCTTTGGATTGCCTTGATGACTTCAACGATTGGAATAATCAAGAATGCAAGACCTAATGAAATTGCATATTCAAGAGCTGAAAGCTGTGTAAATTCAAACATATTTGCAAGGAATGGAATTTCAACAACTGCTGTTGTAAGAAGGAATGAACCAATCATAGCACCATAGAGTGCAATGTTATGATGTCCCTTGAATACCATTGCAACTGCTGAACCACGCTGTGAACGCATATTGAATGAGTGGAACACTTCGCACATAGCCATTGTGAAGAATGCCATTGTCATACCGTCTTCGCTATCTGCAATATTTCTGAAGATAAGGTGTCCTGTTTCAATGTATTCACCGATATAGAATGCGATTACTGTAAGGATTGATACGATAACACCCTGATAGAAGCAGTCAATACCAAGTCCACCTGCGAAAATACCGTCATTCTTACTTCTTGGTTTTCTTCTCATAATGTTTTCTTCAGGCTGTTCAAGACCGAGTGCCAATGCTGGGAAACAGTCTGTAACAAGGTTGATAAAGAGAAGATGTGGAGCACGAAGAATTGTAAAGTTCATAATTGTTGCAAAGAAGATTGAAACAACTTCTGAAAGGTTTGAACCGAGAAGGAACTGAATTGCTTTACGGATATTGTCGTAAATTCTTCTGCCTTCACCAACTGCAGAAACGATTGTTGCAAAGTTATCATCAGCAAGAACCATATCAGCAACGTTCTTTGTAACGTCAGTACCTGTGATACCCATACCAACACCGATATCAGCACTCTTGATTGACGGAGCGTCGTTAACACCGTCACCTGTCATAGCAGTAACGTAACCCTTGTTTCTCCAAGCATTAACGATTCTTGTCTTATGTTCAGGCTGAACACGAG
>CALBQZ010000163.1 GCA_937899735.1 uncultured Clostridia bacterium
AGCAGATAATCATATCCTGAAAATTCTTAACAGCCTTTGAAACCATAAGATTTCTGAAATGGCTTGTAAGTTCAATGATAAGTCTTTCCATATCACAGGAGTCGTTATAAAGCTTGTTCACAACTTCCAATGCTTTTGCAGCATCTTTTTCAAGAATGCAATCACAAAGTTCAAAAATATGTTCTCTTCCTGCAAGTCCTGCACTATTTGCAACTACAGCAGAGTCGATTATTCCTTCATAGGAAGAACATCGGTCTAAAAGTGAAAGAGCATCACGCATAGCGCCATCGGCAATTCTTGCAATAAGCATAGCACCGTCGTCGGAAATCTGAAGATTTTCCTTCACTGCAACTTCTTTAAGCCTTTCAGCTATTGCCTCGGGTGGGATTCGTTTAAAATCAAATCGCTGACAACGGGAAAGAATAGTTGACGGCAACTTGTGAACTTCAGTCGTTGCAAGAATGAAAATAACGTGTGCAGGTGGCTCTTCAAGGGTTTTGAGAAGTGCATTGAAAGCACCGATTGAGAGCATATGCACCTCGTCAATGATATAAACTCTGTATTTTGCATTGGCAGGAGTGAAATTTGCTTCCTCACGCAAATCACGGATATTATCGACACCATTGTTTGATGCAGCGTCAATTTCAATTATATCAAGAATAGCCCCGGAATCAATACCTTTACAAATTTCGCAGTTGTTACAAGGATTTCCGTCGTGGGAATCAATGCAGTTAACTGCCTTTGCAAGGATTTTAGCACAGGAGGTTTTACCGGTTCCACGGGAACCTGTGAAAAGATATGCGTGGCTGGTTTTACCGGTTTTTACAGCATTTTCAAGTGTTTTTGTAATGTGTTCCTGACCAACAACATCCGTAAATGCAGATGGGCGATATTTTCGGTAAAAGGCACGATACATTTCAATTCCTCCTGACTTGAGCACCTATATCAAAAATGCCTTAACTCAGTCATGTGTCGTGCAGGCAGACTGTGGCGCCCGATGCAAACCGTTTAATGCTGCTCGGTTCCCCGCCTGACATGGTTCACGGCGCTTCGCCGCACAGGACCCACACGGCACACGACTGAATTAAGGCAAATTTATTTACTCAAGTAATTATACTATATATGCAACACAATTTCAAGAGAAAAATATATACTATTTTTGTTGTAGATAAAAAGATTTTGTGCTAAAATTAATATAGGTTAACAAATTTCTTATTTTACGGAGAATAAAAGATGTTTAACATAATTCCACAACCTATAAGCATACTCATAAATCAAAGTGAAAAAGGATTTACTCTTCATACTGGCACTATCATTTCACCATATCCTTTTGTTGAAGATTTAATAGAGTTTTCAAAAAAACAATTCGGCAAAAAAATAATTATGCACGAAGATACCGGTGAAGAAAGAAGCATAATTTTAAACCTTGATGACTCTATTGAGCAAGAAGAGGGTTATACGATAAAGTGTGAAAAACGTAGAGTCTTCATAAAAGCCAAAACAGAAAAAGGACTTTTTTATGGTGTGCAGACACTCAAACAGATGCTATTCCAGACAGAAGGCAAGATTCCATATGTTGAAATTGTGGACTATCCTCGTTTTTCCTATCGCGGATTTATGCTTGATTGCGGAAGATATTTTTATACGGTTGATGAGATAAAACGAATCGTTGACCTTATGGCTCTTCATAAGTTGAATGTCCTTCATTGGCATTTAACAGAAGACCAGGGTTGGCGTATTGAAATAAAAAAATATCCTTTGTTGACAGAAAAAGGTTCTCAGAGAAGTCACACTAACTTTAACAATAGGCCTCATGGTGGATATTATACACAGGACGAAGTGAGAGAAATTGTCGCATATTGTCACGACAGAAAAATAAAGGTTATTCCTGAATTTGATGTTCCTGGCCATATGGTGGCAGCAATCTCTTGTTATCCTTATCTTTCATGTCTTGACCGTGACCTTGAAGTGGCAACCCATTGGGGTGTAAAACACGACATTCTATGTGCTGGTAAAGAAAGCTCATATCAGTTTGTATATGATGTGCTTGATGAACTTATTGAGCTTTTCCCTGATAAGATTATTCATATCGGTGGCGATGAGGCAGTTAAAATGCGTTGGAAGAATTGTCCTCATTGTCAGAAAGCAATTCAGGAAAACGGACTTGCAGATGAAGATGCATTGCAGATGTTCTTTATGAATAAGGTGGATGATTACCTTAAATCAAAAGGCTATTCATCAATAATGTGGAATTATGACAACAACTCTAATGCAGATATTCTGAATACGGATATTGCGTGGAATGTCTGTGGAATGGGTGACGATAAAGCGTTAGTAAATAATGAACTCAAACGTGGCAGAAAAATGATTAACACTAATTGTTATCCGTATTATTTTGATTTCCCATATGGTTGGAATACGTTAAAGAAAGTTTGTAATGATGACGGTGCATTGACCGAAAATGATGAAGAAACACTTGGAATAGAAGCACAGATGTGGACGGAATATGTTCCAAATATGAAACGTCTTGAATTTTTAACATTCCCTCGTCTTGGTGCGATGGCAGAAAATGCATGGGCAGAAAAGGGGTATCCGACATTTTCAACATTTATTCACAAAGCACCCGATTACTATAAACTGTTAGACTTTTATGATATCAATTATGCTCCACTTAAAAAGGCATGTCCGTCGTTTATTTATAAACATGCATCTTCGCTCTGGTTTAAACGCAGAGTTTTCCACTGGGAAGGACTTCATAATTTGATTGATGATAAGAAGGCTGAAAGGGAAGCAGCTGTTCTTAAAGAAAAATTAAAAAACAAAAAGGGTTAAAATCTAAAATAAGAGGTGTTATACAAAATGAAAAAGTATGTACTTGCTCTTGACCAGGGCACAACAAGCTCTCGTGCTATTCTTTTTGACAAAAAGGGGAATATCTGTTTCAAAGCGCAGCACGAATTTACTCAGATTTATCCACATACAGGATGGGTTGAGCATAATCCAATGGAAATCCTTTTCTCACAGTTGCAGTCCGTGATGGAAGTTCTTGCAGAAAGTAAAGCAACTGTTGAGGATATTGCATCAATAGGTATTACAAACCAGCGTGAAACAACAATCGTTTGGGATAAATCAACCGGTAAACCCATTTATAATGCAATCGTTTGGCAGTGCAGAAGAACTGCGGATATGTGCGAAAAAATCAAGGCTGATAAAGAATTGACACAGTACATTAAGGACCATACAGGACTTGTTGTGGATGCTTATTTCTCTGCTACAAAGATTAAATGGATTCTTGATAACGTCGAGGGTGCAAGAGATTTAGCAGAAAAGGGTCAACTCCTTTTTGGTACGGTTGAAACATGGCTCATCTGGAATTTGACAGGTGGAGCAGTTCATATTACTGACTATTCAAATGCATCAAGAACTATGCTTTTTGATGTTGATAGACTTTGCTGGGATGAATATCTTTGCGAAAAGTTGGGTATTCCAATGTCAATGCTTCCTACTTGTGAACCATCAAGTAAAATTTATGGTAAAGTTGCAAAGAGTGTTATGGGTATTGAGGAATTGGCGGGTGTGCCAATTTCAGGTGCAATTGGCGACCAGCCTGCAGCTCTTTTTGGTCAGGGCTGTTTCAAAAAAGGTCAGGCAAAGAATACATATGGTACAGGCTGCTTCTTGCTTATGAACACAGGTGATAAGCGAGTGGAATCAAAAAACAACCTTGTTACAGGTGTTGCATGGGGTCTTGATGGCAAAGTAACTTATGCTATTGAGGGTTCTGCTTTCAATGCAGGTTCAGTTATAAAGTGGCTTCGTGATGATTTACAGCTTATTCCATCTGCTCGTCGTTGTGATGAACTTGCAGAAAGTGTTCCTAATGCAAATGGTGTATATTTCGTTCCTGCTTTCACAGGTCTTGGTGCACCATATTGGGATATGTATGCTCGTGGTACTATTGTTGGACTTACCCGTGGTGCTAGTGCTGCTCATATCTGCCGAAGTGTTCTCGAAGCAATCGCATACCAGATGACAGATTTGCTTGAAGCAATGAAGCAGGATTCGGATATTGAGCTTTCTGAACTTCGTGTTGATGGTGGTGCATCCGTAAGCGATATTATGATGCAGATACAATCCGATATGATTAGAACAAATGTTAACAGACCAAAGATGGTTGAAACAACAGCTATCGGTGCTGCATTTCTTGCAGGTCTTGCAGTTGGTTTCTGGAAAGATACTGAAGAAATAGAAAAAATTCGTGAAGTAGATAAGATTTTTGAGCCAAAAATGGATATGGAAAAACGTGAAAAGAGATATCGCGGTTGGCTTCGTGCGGTAGAACGCTCAAGAGATTGGGTTGAACATTAATGGCAAAAACCCTGATGTTTCGTACACCTGAAAAAATGATGGAGCATTTCTGCGAACATGGTGCGGAAACAAATTGTGACTCAGCAGAAGAATATCTCATTAGGGCTAACGTAGTGATACAAAATCCTGAATCCCAATCCAAATATGAAACTGACGAAGACGATAATGATAAAATTTATTATCTATCTGAAACAGGCGAGATAGTATTTGTGTCAGCGGATGGATATATCAGAACATATTTTATTGCTGACGATGAGTATTTTGAACGTCAGTAATTGAAAAAACAACCTAATAAAAACCCAAAACCCCATCGGTTAATCCGATGGGGTTCCTTTTTCACCTGTCACGAGGACAGGATATAACCTATATAAGACTTGTGTATAATAGCACATAAAACCAAAGTTGTCAAACATATAGATGTTTTTTATCTATCTTGCATTCTTCTCCAATGGAAAAGATATTGTTGTGCGATTCCTTCAGTACCTTTTGTGCAATCAGGCAATCCGTCAGGGTACATTTCTGCCATAATGCGCTTTACCCACACATCAATAGGGAACGCCTCGATTTTATGAAAACCATAAAGCAGAGTGCATTCTGCAACCTTTGCCCCAACACCTTTGATTTTCTGCAATTCCTCTCTGCCGAATTCTATTGGACTTTTTTCAATTTTTTTAAAGTCAATTTCCCCATTTGCTACTTTTTGAGCAGCATCAATTATATATTTTGCACGGAACCCCGCTCTGAGTGGCGCTAAGTCCTCTACTGTGAGCTTTGATAATGTTTCAGCGGATGGGAATGTTTTTCTTCCTTTTTCACCATCACCAAATTCGTCGCAAAGGCGTTCAATAATGCCTTTGATTCGTGGAATATTATTGTTTTGTGAGATTATGAATGAGCAAAGCGCTTCCCAAGGCTCTTGGCGGAGAATTCTTATACCATTGTACTCGTTGACAGCAAGTTGAAGATATTTATCGTCATAGGAAGATGTTATTTTTTTGTAATCACAATCAAAATCAAAGTATTTTGACCAAATGTTATTGAAATCATCCTCAGTACAATCGTAGAAGATAATTTCATTTTCGGTTTGTTCTACTTTAAGGTGTTTCCCATAAGCTACGCCTTGCCAGATATTATTTTTTTTCATCCACCTGAATGCCTGACCACAGTCGAGGCAAAGAGATAAATTAAAAGCTTCTGGGCAGGGAATTTTATAAACATTATTCATAATAAAATCCTTTACAAAATAGACAAAAATAATAAAAATTTCTATTAAAAAGTGCTAATGTGATTTTGCACAAAAATTTTAGACAAAAAGTGAATAAGGTATGTTCCATTCTGTATAAATTGTCAAGCTTTTACAACAAACTGTATTTGACAGATTTTTAACAATCTTTTTATATGAAAGTTGAAAAGTGGGTAAAACCCTATTAAAACATATGATTTTGAGCTGAGTTATAAACATTTTCAACAGAGTTTTCAACAATTTTGTTGAAAAGTGTATTATACTTTTTGTATAAAAACAAGTGAAATAATTTTTGTGAAAAATCCCATATTGACAAATTTTTCTGTAAAATTGTGCACAAAACATAGTATAAAAATAACCAAAAAACCAAAAATATTTTTAAAAATACACAGAAAATTTGTGAGGATTAAAAAATGGTAAAAGGTATAAATCGTCAGGTGCTTGAAATTCACGAAACAGGTTGCGAATATTTTGAGAAAGCATTGTTCTTTGTTAAACCCGAATTTAGTGGTGAAAGTGAAAGTAAATTGAAATCCAAAGCAATGATTTCAGCTTTCAGGACAACCACTGTTCCCAAAACACGACAACAAAAAATAAAAAGCCGAGTGCTATATTTTGCAGAAATGGCAGCCTCGGCAGGAGTTGGTGCAATCTTAGCTGCACTTTTTATAAAATAATCAGTTCTTTTGGTGCGTTGGTGAGATTTCGGCAGCCGTTGGCTGTGATATACACCATGTCTTCGATGCGAACACCGAATTTTTCAGGTATATAAATTCCTGGCTCAACAGTTACGATATTACCCACTTGTAAAATACTGTCAGAAGCAGGGGAAAGATTTGGGAATTCATGAATTTCCACACCAACACCGTGACCGGTGGAATGCGTGAAATATTGTCCGAAACCTGCATCTCTTATGACTGAACGAGCAAATTCGTCACCTGTTTTACAAGGAACACCTGCTTTAATATTATTAAGGCAGTTTACCTGAGCATTGAGAACGGCATTGTAAACGTTTTTCATTTCGTCATTGGCAAATCCAACGGCAACAGTACGTGTCATATCACTGTGATACCCATTGATAATAGTACCAAAATCCATTGTGATAAAGTCGCCATTTTCAATCATCTTATTACTTGGTACACCATGTGGCATTGAAGAGTTTTTTCCACTTACAGCAATAGTTTCAAAGGAAAGACCTTCACCACCATTGCGAAGCATATAGAAATCAAGTTCTAACGCGATTTCTTTTTCTGTGACCCCGGCTTTTATAAATTTTAGAATATGATTGAAAGCATCTTCTGCGATTCTCTGTGCTTTTACAATGCTTTCAACTTCGCTTTCAGTTTTAATTGAACGAAGTGTATTGATAAGCGTATCAAGAGTTGTATCCGTAGAGATGCTGATATTTTTAAGTACACCTTTAAGTGAATTGTATGTAGAAACTGTCATTCTTGTTGATTCTACAAGAAGATGCCTGCAATTCATTTCACCCAAGAGTTCTGCAATCTGAGGATATGTTTTGCCTAAAAGCACAACTTCACTGTTAGTGATTTGCTTTTCTGCAGCTTCGATATATCTTCCGTCAGTGATAAATACTGAACGGTCTGATGAAACTAATAAAAATCCGTCAGAGGACTCAAATCCTGTAAAATATTTTCTGTTTTCAGGTGAGATTATTAAGGCACAATATCCATTGCCTTTTTCTGCGATTAATTTTTGTAAATCTTTAATCATAGTAACCATATCCATGTAATTTTTCAAATTGTTTAATGATTGGCATCGCCTTGCGACGACGAATTGCATAATAAACAGGGAATCGTGTTCGTCCCTTTAAGGCATCAACTAAAATTGCGATAGCACCACAATCGTTTGCTGCCATAACATCCGCAAAAACTTGGTCACCGACCATAGCAAACTCACTAATTTTAACACCCATCATTTCAGCACCCTGAATAAGTGTGTGAGGTTTTGGCTTCTTTGCACTTGCAATAAAGGGGAGTCCAAGGGCGTTAGCAACAATTTTAGGGCGACGGGGCATAGCGTTTGAGATTATCATAGCCTTAATACCGGATGCTTGTATTTTTTCAAGCCATTTA
Organism: uncultured Clostridia bacterium; assembly: GCA_937899735.1. Taxonomy (GTDB): domain Bacteria; phylum Bacillota; class Clostridia; order Oscillospirales; family Acutalibacteraceae; genus Fimenecus. The sequence goes on from CALBQZ010000163.1 coordinate 7,708, forward strand.
TTAAGACCATCAATGCAATTTGTTCTTCCATCGTTACAGATTGTGTTATCGATATCAAGGGCAACTGCTTTTGCACCCATTTTCTGCAAATCTTCAACTGTAATATCAAGTACAGATTTATATCTGTATTTAGGCATTGGTGAAACCATAGAAATCTCCTTTGGTATGACGAGTGGTTTATTAGTAAAAAAATAGTGGGCAATCCGTCAATGGATGCCCACTTGCGTTTTTAAAACATAGCTCCGCAAGGCGAAAGATTATTTAAACTTACGCTTACGTGCAGCCTCAGACTTCTTCTTTCTCTTAACAGAAGGCTTTTCGTAATGCTCTCTTTTGCGTACTTCCTGAATTACGCCGTCACGAGATGTCTGTCTCTTAAATCTTCTGAGAGCACTTTCCAAGGACTCGTTTTCTTTAACTTTTACCTGACTCATTAAAAATCCCTCCCTTTACATTGGGATACATTGTGTATTATACAATAACTATCTTCAAGTGTCAATAACAAATTTTTGCAGATTTTCCATGATGCTACGTTGTGCCATCTCGAAATATCGACATATTCCTTCGATGTCACGCCTTGCCTAACGAAAAATCTATCAAAAATCAAATTCTTCTGCAAGATTGTCTTACAAAAAATCTGCTAAAAAAATAAAACAGCGATTTGCCTTATTTATTAACCACGTTCTGTGGATTACCATTTAAATATGCTTTAACATTGTCTTCGAGAATGTTCATAAGTCTTTCTCTTGTTTCAAACCCTGCCCAAGCGATATGTGGAGTTATAAAACAATTTTTAGCAGAGAGCAAAGGATTATCTGCTTTTGGTGGTTCAACTGTGAGCACATCAAGTCCTGCACCACGAAGTTTACCACTATTTAGAGCATCTGCGAGAGCTTGGTCGTCAACAACTGGACCACGGCTTGTATTGATAATAATTGCACCGTCTTTGCATTTATTGATAAATTCTTCATTCACAAGTCCTGTTGTTTTTTCGGTGAGCGGACAATGGAATGAAATAATATCACTTGTCTTTGAAAGGGTATCCATATCAACCCAAGTGAAGTTTTTGCGGTGACTTTGGTCGGTTTCGTGACCTGAAACTGCAATAATATTCATTTTGAATGCTTCGGCAATATCCGCCACAGCCTGACCAATCTGGCCAAAGCCCAC
>CALBQZ010000164.1 GCA_937899735.1 uncultured Clostridia bacterium
CACCTGCAAAAGCAGTCATGAGATTAGCTTCTGTTTTTGAACCTTTAAGTTCCATTGTAACCACTCCTTATTTTTTTTGTTAATATTCTACCATAATTTTGCAAAATTACAACAAAATCATAAAAAAATGTTATAATTATTTTCGGTGATATTATGAGCAAAAAAGTTGAAATTAAAGAAATTGGTCATATTTATAATGATTACAAAGAAAAATTCGGAATTCCACGTCAAAGTGGACTTACAAAAAATGTAGTATCAAAAATTGTTTTTGAAAAAGAATTCATTTCTAAAGAATTTTTTAAAGGTATCGAACAATTCTCTCACATATGGCTTTTATGGCTTTTTTCTGAAACCATAGGAAAGGATATTACTCCAACTGTAAGACCTCCAAAACTTGGTGGAAATGAGCGTATGGGAGTATTTGCAACAAGGTCACCATTCAGGCCTAATCATATTGGTTTATCTTCAGTTAAAATCGAAAAGATTGACTATGATGATAATGTAGGAACAATTATATATGTCAGTGGTGCTGATTTAATGAACGGTACACCAATTATTGATATAAAACCATATTTGCCATATACGGATTGTCATAATGATGCATCAAATGGATTTGCATTAGATAATACTGGCGGTTTACTTGACGTCAAGTGTAGTGACGAGATTTTAAGCAAAATACCCTTTGATATGGTTGACGGATTGTTTGAAACGTTAACTCATGACCCTCGACCATCATACCAGAATGATGATAGAATTTATGGAATGAGTTACGGTGATTATCAGGTTAAATTTACAGTAAATAAAAACGAATTAAAGATAATTGATATAATTTAACCCCTGCAAAAGTGCAGGGGTTTTCTTTGTCATAATTTAATCTTTCTATCTTTAAAATAGAATTCTTTATCGTGGTCGTTGATTTCACGCAAAACTCTGCAAGGGTTTCCAACAGCCACTACATTTGCTGGAATGTCTTTTGTAACAATACTACCTGCACCAATAACAGAGTTATCACCAATCGTAATTCCCGGTAAAACTATTACCCCTGCACCAAGCCAACAATTTTTACCAACGTGAATTGGTAAGTTATATTGATATGCAAGTGGTCGAAGTTCAGGCAAAATAGGATGTCCTGCAGTTGCTAAAACAACATTTGGTCCAAGCATTGTATAATCACCCACATAAATGCCTGTATCATCAACAAGAGTCAGGTTAAAGTTCGCATAAACGCCTTTACCAAAATGAACATTCTTACCTGCCCAATTTGCGTGTAATGGTGGTTCAATATAACAGTCCTCACCTATCTCTGCAAACATATTTTTAAGCATTTCTGTTCTTTTTGGAAGCTCCAATGGTCTTGTTGCATTAAAATCATATAATTTATCAAGATATGTAAGCTGTTCATTAAACAAGTCCTCATCCATAGATAAATATAAATCTCCACTATGCATTTTTTCACGAATATTCATATTTTTGCTCCTTTATATCCTCAAAATTATTACAATCTATTATTTTTTTAAATTTGCGATATGTTTTTCTACGAGGTAAAACATTAAAATCTTTTAATATAACATTATCAGCATGACGCACAAAAATTCCATAGGCATTGATATTCCTGAATCGATTACATTCAGGATATTCTTTTTCTTGTTCAGGAATTTTAAACCTTAAGTCAAAATAATCCTTTCCGGCTGCATATTTCAAATCGAAATTCTGAAGATTAACATCTTTGATTATTTGATTTGGAATTCCCATAATCATAACGGGTATTTCAATGTTTTTGGCTATAATGTTTTTAACAGAAATATTGTTGATTTCGCCCTTACCGTCAAGGTAATCCTTTTTGTCACCATTTCGGTTACAAAGCCTTATAAATAACGGACAAGCCATGGAATCTATTTCTATATCAGAGATTTTAATATTACTTACTTTTGCACCGTCACAGGACTCAATTGATATACCACTAACACCTGCAGGATAAATATCATTAAGATAGAATTTACAGTTTTCAACTGTTACATCAATTATATCCAGTGATGTTTCTGTACCAATTTTAAAGGCATTTGTACAGGATACAACTTCACAATCGTGAATACAGATATTTCTCATGCCTTTCTTACACGCAACGTCAAGGTTATTTTTAATTATTAATCCATCATCACCTGAAGTAGCAACACTCATATTGTTTTTCAGTGCTATACCGTCATCAGCAGTTGATATAAAGCAATTTTTAATTACAGCATTTGAAGAACCACAAATATCAATTCCATCTGTGTTAGCAACGTGTCGATTATTATTAATAACTACATTCGATATATCAACATTATAAGATGAATTGATATTCACTGTCCACATTGCTGAATTTTCTAAAATCAAATTATTTAGTTTTATATTTTTGCAATTCTTAAATAACACAAGATATCCATATTTTGATTTATGTGGAAACCGGATTCTTTTACGATATTCCTGTCGCAAGCCCCATACATCAAGTGCATTTTTAAATGGTTCAGTCTGAGGTTTCAAATATGGTTTTAAAGAAAAGTAATTTCCCTCTCCACATATTCTTCCTGGACCAACTATTGCAACGTTTTGGCAATTATCGGCATATATTAATGAGTTTTCAGTGTAATCATAATTATTGTGCGAGGCAATAATCGAAGACTCTTTTTCAATATATAAAATAACATTACTTTTCAGATAAATTGTTCCTGAGTGATAGTTTCCACCACTTACTACAACTACCCCACCACCATTAACACTACATTTTTCAATAGTTGAGTTAATATAAAAAGCATTATTTATACTCGAATCGTCAGAAATTGCACCATATTCTGTAATTGTATAAACATTATCTGCAGGACACATAAAATCGTTATTTATATACTTTTCATAGGGAATGTTTTTATAAAAATCCCCTTCATAAATATCACTAAAAACTTCTCCATCATACACTTTAAAGTCTTTTTGAAGTTTTGGAAAATACGAACCAAAATGATTAATCAAACGTGACATCACAACACCTCACCAAAATATTACCATAAGTGATAATAAAAATAAAGAAATAAATGAATTTTTATTTTTCGAAATCATATTCTATTATGAATAATGTTTTGAGGTGATTAAATGTGTGGAATTGCTGGTGAAGTATCATTTTCACATCCTGCTATAAAAAATAAAGATTCATTTATAAAAATGCAAAAAGTGTTAGAGCCAAGAGGTCCTGACCAAAATGGAATGTATATAAAAGACAATGTTGCGCTCATACATTCAAGACTTGCTGTAATTGACATTGAAAACGGCATTCAACCAATGACATTCAAATATGGACAAAAAGAATACACCGTTGTATACAATGGTGAGTTATATAACACTAATGAAATTCGTAATCAGCTTACACTACTAGGACACAAGTTTTCAAGTCATTCCGATACTGAAGTTGTGTTAAAATCATTCATTCAATGGAAAGATGCTTGCTTAGAAAAATTCAATGGAATTTTCGCATTTGCAATATGGGATGATTTTGAAAAACAACTGTTTTTTGCAAGAGATAGAATGGGAGTTAAACCTTTTTTCTATACAATAATCAACGACTCATTTATATTTGGTTCAGAGATTAAAGCACTTCTTGAACATAAGTATGTAGAACCTGTAATTGATGAAAACTCAATTGCTGATATTATGTTTATCGGTCCTGGACGTACACCTGGTTATGGTGTTTTTAAAAACGTACAAGAATTAAAGCCTGCCTCATGGGGAACGTTTTCAAAAAGTGGAATTAAAATAAGAAAATACTGGACTTTAAAAGATAAACCACATACTGATAGCCTTGAAGAAACAATAGAAAAAGTAAGATTCTTAGTAGAAGACTCCATAACCAGACAGTTAGTTTCCGATGTACCTGTTGGAACATTTTTATCAGGTGGTTTGGATTCAAGCATTATATCAAGTATCGCAAACAGGTATTTTAGCAATCGAAACATTAAGTTAAAAACGTTTTCGGTAACTTATGAAGATAATGACACATATTTTAAAACAAGTAAATTCCAACCAAATAGTGATTCATCCTATATCAAAAAAATGGTTGAATATCTTGGGTGTGAACACTACTTAATCTGTTTAAAAAACGAGGACCTTGCCCAAGCATTAACCAATTCAGTTGACGCAAGAGATTTACCGGGAATGGCTGATGTGGATTCTTCTTTACTACTATTCTGTAAAAAAATAAAAGAACATTGTACAGTTGCTCTATCGGGTGAATGTGCTGACGAGATTTTTGGAGGATATCCTTGGTACAGAGATAAAAAAATCAGAGCAATCAACGGATTTCCATGGTCTCAATCAATTCAATATAGAAAATCATTCATTAAAGATGATATTAATATTCCTAATAGTGAGGAATACTCACTTGCAAGATACAAAGATACCATTATCAACGCATCAAAAATTGATGGTATTTCACCTTTAGAATCAAGGATGAAAGAAATGATGAAATTAAATATTGATTGGTTTATGCAAACCTTGTTAGACAGAAAAGACAGAATGAGTATGTACAATGGACTCGAAGTAAGAGTTCCGTTTTGCGATTACAGAATTGCCGAATATCTTTATTCTGTGCCTTGGAAATTCAAGGACTACAACTCATATGAAAAAGGATTATTGAGAAAATCTATGGAAGACATTCTACCAAAAGAAGTTTTATGGAGAAAAAAGAGTCCATATCCAAAGACACACAATCCTAAGTATCTAAAAATTGTGTCAGAAATGCTGACTGAAATTATTAATAATGATTCCTCCCCTATTTTTTCATTCATAAAGAAGTCAGAATTGGAGAAACTACTTTATACAGAAAACGCTGAGCCTTGGTATGGTCAGCTAATGACTACACCACAAACAATTGCGTATTTTATCCAAATTAACTATTGGCTTAAAAAGTATAAAATTAGAATTGAATAAGGGATGAAAAATGAAAAATTCGGATCTAAAAAAGGTTGCACTTGTCGGAACAGGATTTGTTGGGATGAGTTTTGCTTACGCACTACTTAATAGTGGAGAATGTGACCAGCTCGTGCTGATTGACATAAATAAAGTTAAAGCTCATGGTGAATCTATGGACTTAAATCACGGATTACCTTTTGCAAAAAGAAACATGTTGATTTTTGATGGTGAATTCTGTGATTGTTGTGATGCAGATATTGTTGTTATTTGTGCAGGGGTTAATCAAAAAGAAGGAGAAAGTAGGATTGAGCTACTTAATCGTAACTACGAAGTTTTTAAATCAATAATTGACCCAGTTATAAAAAGTGGATTTAATGGAATCTTTCTCGTTGCCACAAACCCCGTTGACATAATGACCAAAATAACCCTAAAACTTTCAGGTTTTGAAAGCTCAAAGGTTATAGGCAGTGGCACAACTCTGGACACTGCCAGATTAAGATATTTATTGGGTGATTATTTTAAAATTGACCCACGTAATATTCACGCATACGTTATTGGTGAGCATGGCGACAGTGAAATAATACCTTGGTCACAAGCTTATGTCACCACAAAGAGAATCTACGATATTATCGACTCATCAAACGGAAAATTCAAATTTGAAGATTTATATAACATCAGCAAAAACGTTACAGGTGCTGCTCAGGAAATTATAAGTGCAAAAAATGCGACATACTATGGAATTGGCATGGCTCTTGTAAGAATTGTTCGTGCAATATTCGGTGATGAAAAAAGTGCTTTGACAGTTTCAGTCATGCTTAATGGACAATATGGTGTTACTGATGTGTATGCAGGATTACCTGCAATAATAGGTCGAAATGGTGTTGAAGATATTATCGTCCTTGATTTAAAAGAAAACGAAAGAACTGCCTTTATTAATTCATGTAATTTTTTGAAAGAAACAGCCGAACAAATTGATTTTTAAGCATAAAAAAGCCACCCTAAAGGGTGGCTGAATTTATCATTTAACGCTATCATAAACCTCATAGAAGTTTTTAATAAATGTTGTTCCTGCATGTTTACCATATGAAATCAAGCACCATGTATCACTGTCAAAGCCGCCGGAAATTTCATTATACTGATATCCAGCCATTACATAGTTAGCCTCGTTTGCAACATAACCTGCTGCATCATTCATAAGGTCCATAATGATAATATCTTCGCCTGTGTATTCTCTGATTGTAGGCATTGGGAAGTCTTTTGCACCATTACCACCAAAGAGAAGTTCACCAAAAGTTTCACCAGGACTCATATAAACCTTCATATCATCGCCGATTTCAAGATATCCTACTTCTGAAACAGTGTAATAATTATTCTTTACATCCTTTAATACAAGGTTATCAGCAATAGATGTTTTACCTAAAGTTACAATAAGATTATTTTCTATCTGAACTGTAAACTGCTTTAACTTAATATTGAGGATAGGTTTAACCTCTGTCTTACCTACTGTTGGAAGGTCCTCATACCAAATGGTATAACCCTCCTGGCCTTTATACTGTTCAATACCAAGTTTATCTCCAGTGTATGCGTTAAGAGCAATTCTTTCTGCCTTAGTCATATTCATACCTAGAAGAATATAACCCATCTCATAGCCATATCTCATTGCTCCATCATGAGCTGAACCATCAAGTTCATCATTTGAATAGTGACGTGATGAACTAACTGTTGAAACATTACCCTGAATGAAAATAAAGTTAAATCCAGCAGCATTCATGAGCTTTTCTGTGTACCAGATAAAGTCCGCAGTAAATTTTCTATCGAGTTTTAATGGGTCACTTTCGTCCTGATTCCAGTCGAAGCTTGCTGATTCAGGGTGACATCCGAATGTTGTAATAAGAGTTGGAGTCTTTGTTGAGTCATATGGCATAAACTCAAGCTTATACATATTTGTATCAAAAGAAATAGGTGCAGTTCTATCAAAAAGATATTCTTCAATATCAATTGATGAATAGTACATCTTACCTGTTGTCATATCAGCTATAGCTTCTTTAACTGCTTCTCTTGTACCTTTAACCAATGAGTCAATAAAATCTCTTGGAACACCATATTTAACAGTATCTGTTATTGTATTGTTAAGAAGGCAGCCGATTGGGTCAGTCCATACACCTTGTGAATCTATACCAGTATGGATATGTGTACATGAAACATTGATGCTTACGATATTATTTGCCTCCGCAATTTCTTTAAGTCCTTCACGGATTACACGTACATCAGAGTTAGCAAGACCCATAGCATCAACGGAAATAAATACAACATTTCCTCTACCTGAACCATCATTCATAATAATAACACGAGCCATTAAATCTTCGTAGTTACCATCATCATCTTTATACATTTCGTTACCGTAAACATATGGAATGTATGCGCCTTTAGCATAACGTTTTTCACCAAAATTGTCAGGTAATACAGATGCCTTACCATAACCGAGGCTCCATACTTTATCACCTTGAGGCTCGTCAATAAACTTATCCATACCAGGATAGAAATTCTCATAAGAATTGACGTCAAAGCTTTCAAAATCAATAACAGCTGAAGAATCCGGAATAGAAAGTTTTAACAAATTACCTACAACATCATTAATAAAGAAATCACTTACTTTATTAAGAATCTTGTATGCAAGAATCTTTCTTTCAATATCGTCTTCATTTTCAACACCTGTTTCCGATGCAGCTACATAATCTACCACTGAATCATAGGTGTTACTTGCACTTGCAGGAATACATACTATAGGCATAGCCAAGCATATACAGATGAACAATGCAAGAACTTTTTTCATTGTGTTTTTCATAATAATTCCTCCATTATAATTAATGTATTTTATCACGAATTTCATCCTTAAAGATAAAATGATATCCATTATTTTCCAATAATTCATCATCAAGCATTAACTTACCAATGCCACGAATTTTAGCGTTTATTGGTTCGTCAACTTCTTCGCATCTTATATCTAACTGAGAAGATAACCTGGAAGCAATATCAAATATCAATGCACCTCCACCACAAATCTTAATCCCATGGTCAGCCGAATCAGCCAAAAGTTCAGGTGGAATATGAGACATCTCGTCACGAATCTCCCTTACCAAAAGATTTATTTGTTCATCAACATAGGGATAAACTTCAGTAGATGTAATTTCAAATGAAATCGGCATTTCATCCAGATTGCTTTTTCCCGATGCAAATAATGCTGATTCACATTCTCTTATATTTGCTGATGTGATTTTATTCTTTATTTCTCTGGCAGTATGTGGACCAATAAGAATATCCCTATCCTGCTTTAAGTGGTTAATAATAGCCTTATCTATTTCATAACTACCACGTTTAATAACTCCGTTTGCAACTATTCCACCCATAGAAATAATAGCATATTCCGTTATGTGATGACCAATATCAATGACCATTCGTCCACCAATTTTATCAGTTGAAATATCACATCCAAAAGCAGAAGCAAGAATGCCTTCAACAAGACAAACACGACCAGCACCTGCAAGAGTTACTACATCAAGAAAAACTTTCTTTTCCAAGCTTGAAATATTTGATGATAATCCAATAACAATGTTAGGTTTATAAATTCTGTTTCCACAAACACGCTGGAGATAATAACGTAACATTCTTTCTGCCATAACAAAATCGGAAACAACGCCGTTATTTATTACCTTGGTAATTGTGATATCATCACCACAACGACCATAAACCATATCTGCTGCTTGACCAAAAGCTATAGGATTACCCGTCTCGCTGTCAATGGCAACAATTGATGGTTCATTTACCACGAGACCTTTTTTTTCGGTATAGATTTTGAGAGAAGATGAACCAAAGTCAATGCCAATCTTCATTCCTTTCAAGGAATCATCCCCTTCACTCAATTCTTTTTAAATTGTTGTTTAAGTCGTAAGTCTTTTGAAAGAATTGTCTTACGCAATCTGATACTTACCGGAGTAACTTCCATAAGTTCATCATCTTTAATGAATTCCATTGATTGTTCAAGACTTAATGTTGTATGTGGCACAAGTCTCAATGCATCATCAGAACCGGATGCACGAGTATTAGTAAGATGCTTTGTCTTACAAATATTACAAGTCAAATCCTCGTTTTTGGCACATTCACCAACAATCATACCTTCATAGACCGGAACACCAGGGCCTATAAACAATCTACCTCTGTCCTGAGTATTAAATAATCCATAAGCAGTACTCTCACCTGTTTCATGAGCAACAATAGAGCCTCTTTCTCTTGTTTCAATGTCACCCTTGAAAGGTTCATAACCTGCAAAAAGATTATTCATTATTCCGTTACCATTTGTATCCGTCATAAACTCTGAACGATAACCAATAAGTCCACGAGCAGGAATTTTAAACTCCAGATGTGTTGCTCCACCATCACGTGAACCCATATTTTCCAACTCACCACGGCGTGAGCCGATTTTCATCATTACGGCACCAACATACTCTTCAGGAACTTCAACAATAAGCAATTCCATTGGTTCATGCAAAGCTCCGTCCACCATTTTAGTGATAACTTTTGGTCTTGAAACCTGGAATTCATAGCCCTGACGTCGCATTGTTTCAATAAGTATAGAAAGATGTAGTTCACCACGACCTGAAACTTTAAATGTATCAGTAGATTCCGTTTCTTCAACTCTCATGCTAACATTAGTTTCAACTTCCTTGAATAATCTGTCACGAAGATTTCTTGATGTGACAAATTTTCCTTCTTTTCCAGCAAACGGACTATCGTTAACAATGAAATTCATTGATATTGTTGGTTCATCAATTTTTATGAATGGAAGTGGCTCAATGCATTCCGGTGAACAAAGTGTTTCTCCGATATTCAAATCAACAATACCTGAAACACAAATAATATCACCTACAGATGCACTTTCAACCTCAACTCTCTTTAATCCATCGAATTGATAGAGACGGGAAATCTTTACATTTTGTTGAGTTCCATCAGTTTTACAGAGCACAAGAGCATCATTTCTTTTTATAGTTCCTCTTTCAACTCGTCCTACACCGATTCTTCCGATATAGTCATCATAATCAAGGCTGGAGAAAAGAACTTGTAACGGAGCATCTTTGTCACCAATAGGAGCATTGATGTTTTCAATAATAGCATCAAACAACGGACGCATATCACCCTCACGAACTGTTGGTTCAAGTGAAGAATAACCATCCCTTGCAGAAGAATATATAACAGGAAATTCAATTTGTTCATCACTTGCACCAAGTTCAATGAACAGGTCTAATACTTCGTCAATAACCTCGTCAGGTCTTGCCCCCGGTCTATCAATTTTATTTACAACAACAAGAACTTTTTTATTAAGTGCTAATGCCTTTTTCAAAACAAATCGTGTCTGTGGCATACAGCCCTCAAAAGCATCAACAAGCAATAACACACCATCTACCATGGTGAGGATTCTTTCAACTTCACCACCGAAATCCGCATGTCCCGGTGTATCCACAATATTTATTTTGATATCCTTATACTGTACAGATGTATTTTTGGAAAGAATTGTAATTCCACGTTCTCTTTCCAAGTCATTTGAATCCATTACTCTATCCTGTACAACTTCATTGGTTCTGAAAATGCCACTCTGCTTTAGCAATTCATCAACAAGTGTTGTTTTGCCGTGGTCAACGTGAGCAATGATTGCAATATTTCTTACATCTTCTCTTATTTTCAAATGTTTCACCTTCGCATTATTTATATTTTAATATTTTACCACTACATTGTGTTTTCTGCAATATCAAAATATAATTTTATACACTTTACAAATATAAAAAAATAAGATAAAATTTATTAAGTATTGTAAGAGGTGATAAATTTGAATAATAATGTAAATCTAGTTATTCTGTCTTCCCTTGAAAAGATTTATCATAACGATAAAATTCCACATAAAAGTTTTTCACACTTTTCAATGTTAAGAAACGAAAAAAAATCATTTCAGATTGTTGTTGAAACTCTTGAAGCATTTAAAGGAAATCTTATTATAAACACATCTTTTCCTTTTTCTTTATATTCTGTTGAGCATATAAAATCTGACTTTCCAATGGCAAACGGTGCAGATGATTACTTTCGTTTTTCTGATGATGGGTATTATCCAGACTTACTTCTTCCAATTACAAATGAAATCACATTCAATAAGGGTGTAAATGTATTTTGGGTTGAGATAACTTCCTCGAAAGAACTTGTTGGTAATCAAAATATTGAAATAAACCTTGATTTAAAGTCTGATTACATAATAAATCGCAACATTTCAGTTGATGTAATCGACTGTGACATTGATTTTAAAAATTTTATTTATACTAATTGGTTCCATACCGACTGTTTGTCTTCTTACTATAATGTTGAAGTCTTTTCTGACGAATATTGGCGTATAACAAAAAACTTCCTTAAAACAGCTGTTGATTATGGAATGAACTGTGTGCTCACTCCGTTATTTACACCACCTCTTGATACTGAGGTTGGTAAGGAAAGACCAACTGTACAACTTGTTGATGTTACAGTATCAAAAGGTCGTTATTACTTCAATTTTGATAAGCTTGATTTATGGATAAAGATGGCTAAAGAATGTGGAGTCAAGTATTTTGAAATGTCCCACTTCTTTACACAATGGGGTGCAAATTCTGCTCCAAAAATAATGGCAACCGTTGATGGCAAGTATAAAAGAATATTTGGATGGGAAACCAAGTCATCATCAAAAGAATACACTTATTTCTTAAAAATTTTTTCTAAAGAATTAAAAAAGTATCTAGAGAAAAATAATCTTAAAGATAACACTTTAATCCATGTTAGTGATGAACCAAATTTATCAATGCTGATTAGTTACTCTAAAGCATCCAAACTTATTCACAAACTCTTTAAAGGATATAGAATTGTTGATGCTTTATCCGACCCTTTATTCTTCCTATTAAAAATTGTTACTTCTCCCATTCCATCCAGTGACCATATTGATAAGTTTATTGGAAAAGTTCCTGAATTGTGGACCTATTATTGCAGTGCACAAATTAAAAAATATGTATCAAACAGATTTTTCTGTAATGATTCAATAAGAACAAGAGTCATTGGATATCAAATGTACAAATTTGGGGTTCGTGGTTTTTTACATTGGGGTTACAATTTTTATTACACTCAGCTATCAAAATCACTTATTGACCCATTTAAAGTAAGTGATGCTGGTGGTAAATTTCCATCCGGTGACTGTTATGTTGTTTATCCTGCCCCTGATGGTAATCCATATCATTCTATCAGATTAAAAGTATTTTATGATGCATTGCAAGACATGGCTGCATTGAATACTCTTGAAAAAATATCAAACAGAAAAACCTGTATCGATATTATTGAAGAAAACGTTAATTATCCGTTGACATTCTCTCAGTATCCACATTCTGACGAATGGTTGTTAATGACAAGAGAAAAGATTAATTCTAAAATTAAGGAAAGCTTAGTATGAAGAAATTTTTTAAAACGATAAAAAATTTCATAAGAGAAACAGACAAGGTATTGCTTTTACTTTGTATGCTAACATCAGCATTCGGATGTATATCCGTTATGAGTGCTACAAAGTGGACTGTCGGTGACGGTGGAATGTTTTCACGAGATTTCATAGTTATGGTTGCTGCTGTTTGTGCAGGTATTTTCATAGCACTTGTAATATCCGTTATCGACTATGAATTTATTATGAAAATGGCACCTCTTATCGGACTGGTCTGTATTGCACTTATGCTTTTACTTTTTGCCATTGGTGTAGGACCACGTGAACGACCTGATGCAAAAACCTGGATTAAGTTGGGTCCAGTATTTTTCCAACCATCTGAAATTGTAAAAATCGGGTTTATAATAACTTTCGGGGTTCACCTTGAAAAACTTAAAGGAAATATAAATCACCCATTCTCAATCCTTCAGCTAGGAATACACGCATTAGTCCCTGTTGGTCTTGTCATAGTTTCAGGTGATATGGGTTCAGCATTAGTCTTTATAATCATCGCCATTGCAATGCTTTTTATTTCAGGTTTACATTGGGGATATTTCCTTGGTGGTGGTTTGGTTTTATTAGCCTTTCTTCCAATCGCCTGGATATATGTACTTGACGGAATACAAAAAGACAGAATTCTAGCTTTATTCCACCCGGAATTATATCCAAATATAATTTACCAACAAGAACGAGGATTAGCAGCTCTTGGTGGTGGTGGAATAACAGGTCAGGGACTATTTAACGGTACTCTTACACAAATTCCAAATGCAATTCCTGAAGCTGAAAATGATATGATTTTTACAGTTATCGGTGAAGAATTAGGTTTGATTGGTTGTGTTACTGCATTGCTTTTGCTTGCTGGAATCGTTTTGAGAATCATTAGCACTGGTCGTCACGATAAGGTTGGTAACACAAAAGTTATGTGTTACGGCATTGCTGCTATGATTGCCGGACAAGTGATAATCAATGTCGGTATGTGTCTGATGTTATTACCGGTTATCGGTATCACTTTACCTTTCTTCAGTGCCGGTGGTTCATCAAACTTATGTATTTATTTCTCAATTGGATTAATAATGAGTTTCTACAGATACAATCAACAGAATGATATGATTCATGTTAGTCAGCACAATATTTACAACCCATTTTCTGATATATAAAAAAGAGGTCGTTTGACCTCTTTTTTTACGCCTTTTTAACCGCACCCATATTAGCCATAATCTTCTTTGTTCCAACTTTTTCAAAAGCAATTTCCATTAATACGTCATTACCCATTGGACGTAAAGAAATAATCATACCTTTACCAAAAACGCGATGAACTACCTGTTCACCAACTATAAACTGTTCAGATGTTTTCTTCGTAGCAGTATTAAATCCCGAACCAAATCCATTTGCAACAGGTTTTGTTGTAATAGCTGTTGGCTTATTCTGAATAGTTCTTCGCGGTTTAACCATTGTCTCACAGCAGTCAGCTGGAAGTTCTTCCAAAAATCTGGATGGTCTGTTATATTTCGTGGAGCCAAAAATCATTCTTGAACGGGTGTTGAGAAGATAAAGCTTTTTCTTTGCCCTTGTTATGCCAACATATGCAAGACGACGTTCTTCTTCTATTTCTGAAGAATCGTATAAAGACTGCATACCCGGGAAAACGCCTTCTTCCATGCCGGGAATAAACACAACAGGGAATTCAAGACCCTTTGATGAATGAAGTGTCATTAAGACAACAGCATCAGCATCAGAATTATAATTATCAATATCAGTCAAAAGAGCAACCTCTTCAAGGAAATCAGACAAATCACTTTCAGGATTTTCTTCTTTGAATCTTATAAGGTTAGAGTTCAATTCATCAAGGTTTTGAATTCTCTCCTCACCTTTTTCCTTGTCGTTTAACAAAGATGCTTTATAACCTGTTTCATCGAGAAGAGAGATAAAAACAGAAGATGGTGATTCTCTTGTAAGTAATTCAGAGAAACTTTCAATCATATTTGTGAATTCAATCAGTTTAGCAGAACTTCTTTTAAGTTTTTCATATTCGTCAGATGTTTTAAAAACCTGAAAAAGGCTCATTCCCAATGCATCTGCAATTTCCTTTGCAGTATTAATAGTTGTTGCACCAATTCCCCTTTTAGGAACATTAATAATCCTCTCAAGTCTGTAATTATCATCGTGATTGACAAGAACAGACAGGTACGCAAGTGCATCCTTTACTTCCATACGTTCATAGAATTTGTGTCCACCAACAATACGATATGGAATACCACTTCTTACAAAGCAACGTTCAATTGAGTTGGACATTGAGTTCATTCGATATAAAACAGCATAATCACTGAACTTACCTGTTGAACCCATTGACTTAATAATTTCATCAGCAATGAATTTTCCTTCACCATATTCATCCTCAAGGGTGTTTAATACAATCTTATCACCCTTGCCATTTGAAGTATAAAGATTCTTGCCTTTTCTTTGTTCATTGTTAGCTATAACAGCGTTTGCTCCATCAAGAATATTCTGTGTTGAACGATAGTTTTCTTCAAGTCTTATTACCTGAGCATTCTTAAAATTCTTTTCAAAACTCAGTATGTTTTCAATTGTTGCACCGCGGAACTTATAAATACTCTGGTCATCATCACCAACAACACAAATGTTATTATAACCCTCTGAAAGCAGTTTTGTAAGCATAAACTGTGCATGGTTAGTATCCTGGTACTCATCAACAAGCACATATCTGAATTTGTTTTGATAATACCCTCTTACATCGTCAAAATTTTCAAGAAGTTTAACTGTATTGAAAATGATATCGTCAAAATCCATTGCATCAGCATTTTTTAATAATTGCTGATATTTCACATAACACTCACCAATCTGTTTTTCTCGATAGTTGCCACTACCTAACGACAAAAATTCATTAGCTGGTACAAGCATATCTTTTGCTCTGCTTATCTCAGACAAAATTGATTTATGAGGGAGAAACTTATCATCAATATTCAAGAGTCTTTGGCATTCCTTCATAACTCTTTTACTATCATCAGTATCATAAATAGTAAATCTTGACGAGTATCCTAATAAATCAGCATGTTTTCTTAAAATTCGCAGACAAATTGAATGGAAAGTACCAGCCCAAATATCGTTAGCGTCTTCACCGATTCTTAATACTAATCTATCTTTCAATTCATTTGCTGCTTTATTGGTAAAAGTAAAGGCAAGGATTTCCCAAGGCCTTGGAGCATCAACAGATAACACATTTTTAATATGTGAATAAACACTTGTGTTGCCATTATAGTATTCATTCATAAGACTTAATGTATTATCGTCAATGTAATACTCAATTTCATCTGAATTATATGCAGAACCATATTTCATTATATTTGCAATTCTATTAACCAGCACTGTGGTTTTACCACTACCTGCACCAGCAAGAATTAAAAGCGGTCCGTCAACCGATAAGACCGCTTTTAACTGCATATTATTCATTCTCTCAAATTCTTTTAAAATAATTTTATCTCTTAACTCACAAATCTGTGAATGCATATTAAAAATCACCTTTTAAAATGTAGAATAATTACTCTGTGTACGACATAAAAATGAATTCATCGTCTTTATTTTTTTCATCAACTTCAATGACACTATTCTCTTCTGATGGTAAAGCATTTGAATTATATTCAAATTCAACAGGGGAAAAATCTGCTAAATCAGTATGTAAATTAATCAAATTAGACGCAGAAGTATTAAGCTTAGAACTCAACGCATAAACATCTCTATGGAGTTGTTCAATTGATGTATTGAACTTGTTAGAGATTATATCAACATCTCTCAAAAGAGCCTCAATTTCAAGACATTCACGTTTTATATCCTGAGATGCAACAGCTCCGATATCTTTGGCTTTAGAACGTGCATTCTCAACTAAATCATCAGCGTAACGTCTTGCATCAATATAAACTGCACCAATCTGCTTTTCTGCTCTTTGAAGTTTTTCTGTCTTGTTATCAAAATCAACAAGTTTTTCGTTTAAGATTTTATTTTCTTTAAGTGCATTTTCCAATTTTTCAGTAAGAACTTCATTTTCCTTTTCTTTAATAGCGAGAAGTTCATTTACTTCATTAAGCTTTTCTAGTTTTTCTGAAATCTCATCCAACTGTTCTCTTAACTCATTTGCTTCCTTTCTTTTCTCATCAAGAAGCATTCTTGTGTCAGCAGTTTCATGCTGTAAATTCTCCACAAGTGCAAGAACATCTGATTTCTTAAAACCGCCAAAAATAGCTGTTTTCATAATTGTAATATCATTAGCCATAATAAAAATTCCTTTTACGCAACTTATTAACATTATTTTAGCAGAAAAATCAAAATAAAACAATAACAAATCAAAAATTTATGTAGAAATGTAAAAAAGAATAGACAAACACTGTAAAAAGATGTAATATGAAAAAAAGGAGGAGTTATTATGAAAGACAATAAAAAAGCATTAATTAAAACTGCGGGTGTTGTTGCCGCAACTGCCGGTACAGCATATTTATTGATTGGTAATATATTTTATTATATCACACTTACAAGAAGTGGTATGAAAAATCCTTATTTTAAAAAGGTTGCTAGTGGCACAAAGCATAAAGATGAAGAAAGACTTCGCCTTGATGCAATAAAAGAAGAACCAAAGGAATGGTTCGATAATGTCAATAAAGAAAAAATCATTATAAAATCAACAAGTACAAATAAAAATTTACATGCTGATTATATTTTCCCAGAAACAGAAAGTGACATTTTTGTACTTGTCATCCACGGATACACATCAAGTCCACGTGGTATGGCAATGTACGCAAAAAAATATCATGAATTAGGATATAATGTTATTCTTCCAAGCCTTAATGGTCATGCTGATAGTGAGCAAGGAACGGTTACTATGGGTTGGTGTGACCGAATTGATGTTATTGATTGGATAAACTTTATTGTTGAAAACTATCCTGAATCTAAAATCGTTCTTCACGGAGAATCAATGGGTGCTGCGACTACTATGATGACTACCGGTGAAGAACTCCCTAGTAACGTAAAAGTTGCTGTTGCTGACTGTGGCTATACCTCTGTTTGGGATATTTTTAGCAATAAAATAGAAAACAGTTTTAAAATGCATCAGTTCCCCACTCTGTATAGTGCTAGTGTTGTTAACAAAATTTATTCAGGATTTAATTTTAAAGAAGCCTCATCAGTTGAACAGTTAAAAAAATCTAAAACACCTACAATATTCATTCACGGCGACAAAGATACTTTTGTGCCATACGAAATGCTGGACAAAGTTTATAACGCTGCTGCATGTGAAAAAGAAAAAGTTACCATTAAAGATTCACCTCACGCACGAAATGCATGTGCAAACCCTGAGCTTTATTGGAATTCCATTTTAAATTTCATTAACAAATACATATAAGAAAAAACTCCGTAATATGAATTACGGAGTTTTATTATTTATGACTGACTAGCAAGTTTTAAGATATTTCTCGCATCAATCGCCGTTACAGTGCCATCACCGTTGGTATCAGCAAGTTTCATTTGCTGTGAAGTCAATGTTATATTCCCTGATGCAGCTTTCAACGCAATTCTCGCATCTATGGCAGTAATTTGGTTATCACCATTCAAATCACCAAGTAAAGAATCTTCTGTAACAACAACTTTACAAGTTGCCGTCAAGCTACCGACTTTTGCTGTAATTATTGCTTCCCCTTCACCCACAGCAGTCATTTTACCATTTTCTACAGTAACAACATTTTTATTAGATGTTGTCCAGACAACTGTTTTATCATCTGTGGTGTTCTCCGGGTTATATGTAACGGTTAAGTTATAAGACTCGCCCTTATCTAATGTCAGTTCTGTCTTATCAAGTGTAATTGATTTTAAAGGAACTTTATTAGCGTTTCCACGAATCACTTCAATTGTATAAGTTCTTTCGTCACCATTTTCTGCTGTTACTACAACCTTAATATGGTTAATACCTTCCTTGAGAGATATTTTGCCCGTATTCTTTACGGTAGCCTTTGTACTAACCGTCTTTGCCGAAATATTAACATATGAAACAGAATTTTCAACTGAAATTGAATATCCACTAGTTTTTGAGCCACTGAAATCCAAAGCATATCCATCAACAGTAAGTGATTTTAACCAGTTATTAGGACTCGCATTTGATGCAACCGGTAATTCACATGCTTTTGTTGGCATATTTTTATAATAAGGAATGATAAATGTAAAACTATTATCCATTATTCCCATTTCATTATATGTCTTTTTAATATGCACTGATTCTGTTACAGGTGCAGTAATATTAGCCATATATTGATGATTCCAGTTCTTATTAACAACATTATACTTCTGATAGTACAAAGTATCCTGATTATTGTTAATATAACCATTACCAATCCATTTTGCTCCACCTACAATTGCCTTATAAGGTGAATTCCATGGCAACATATATTTTTCCTTTTCAGCACTAGATGCATCCTTACCTGATGCATATCTTAAACCAGATGAAATCGGGTCACTACCGGAGGCAGCCATAATATTATAAAAATTATAATATCCTTTATATCCCGAATATGTACCACTTACTGAGCCACTACCATCAACACCAACTTCTTGAATTGTTCTTGATGCTAGATGAAATGGACTAACTCCGGAAATTTTAGCAGCATCCATATATGCTTGTGCATAGGTTACTTTGTTTCCATTCATATCGGTAATAGTTTTACCATCCATAAATGAGCCTCTAATAATCCTTTGAACGCCCTCTATTGTATGAGTTTCTTCGTCATAAGACAAAGCCTCAAACATAAAAATATTACTTTCATTGAAAAAGTTTCTTGGGTCCATATAATATTGAATAGTTTTATCATTGGCATGGTACCACCCGCCACTATCAGTCATAATCCAACTATCTGTTGACCAATTATAACATCCACTTTCTGTAGAACGGTATGACAAAGGAAAAGTCTTGTATATCATACTTTTCATTTTGTCACCTTGTGCATCATTTGACACTAATGATGACCATTCAATTCCGGTATCATAAAACCTAAAAGTCCAATTAGGGTGTGCTGCAACAAGATCTTTAATATATTCCTTGTATATTTCAGGTACATCGTCAAGAAGTTCTACATTACCTGAAGAATCGACTACTCTGACATATTTAGTTGATACATAACCTTCTAATTCAGCATTATTATACTTAAATTTAACATAATACCATGTTGGATTATCTGTATCATTATCGCTATTAACTGTCTTGATAATAGAAACCTGCTGACCCACATAAAGTAAAACAGTGTCCCCATTATATGTAAGTTTATTGTCTATCTTACTTGTTGGTGTTTTTCTTACATATAAACCATTGTCAGCAGTTACATATCCTATCTTAGTTTCTGCACTAGCATACACAGAAACCATTCCAAACAATGAAATTAAGGTTGAAATAACTAAAACAAGAGATATAAGTCTATTAAAAAACTTATTCTTCAATTTTTCCACTTCCTTTTACAATTATGTGTTTATTTTAACAAAAAACAGTAAAATCGTCAAGTTACATATAATTCCATTTGTTTTATTATATTTTCATTTTCTATCGCTATAGTTCTGTTTTCATCAAGTCCTAACAAATTAGAAAATGAATAAAAAGCAATTCCATCTGCATTATTATCAAAAGAATGCTTTATCTGTCGCGCAATTATATTTGTAGAATCTAACCACTCATTTATTCCGTTTCCAGCATATATATCCTTTTTCCCTGATTTGTACAATCCTAATCCAATTATAATTATGCACTCCTTATCATTTTTTGACATCCATTCATTCAAAACTCTTTCAAACGGCATATTTTCATTGTTATAACCGTAATAAATTTGTGGAATAATATAATCTACATACCCAATACTATTCATCCAATGTGTTACATCTGCAAACAACTCATTATAGTTCTTATTTATATCGCCACTTGGACTGATAGAAAATACAAGATCACTATTATAACTCTTCACTAACGAATAAATTGAGGCAACTAATGAATTGACACACTCCCGTCTGTAATCATCAATAGATAACAAACCTCCTGACTTTATATATTCGGCATATATACTATCATCTATATCTGTATTTGTTGTTGGATAAAAATAATCATCAATATGTATTCCATCAACATAATAATTATCAAGAATTTCTCGTATCCCAGAAAGTATATATGAATTGATTTCGACACACGACGGATTATAATAAATGAAAGAATCGGATATAATTAGTTTTTCACTACTTTCTTCCAAAAATTGATATGCATAGGATTTCTTATGAATTTTGCTTATATTTCCATCATTTCTAATGCGATACGGATTTATCCATGCATGCACTTTAATATCTAACGAATGACAAACATTTATAAAAACCTGAAGAACATCAAATTTCAGTTCACCATTATCGTCGGAACAATAAACACTAACCGGAAAAACACTTGATTTGTAAAAACAATCATCAAAAGCTCTTACGTGAATGAAAATATTATTTATTGAATACTTCTTTAGATATTGAATCTTCTCATAAATCATGGACTCAAAATCAATTATATTATCACTTTTCTCGACAAGCTGTTTGATTTCATAATATGTTATCCATGTGGCAACTATTTTTTTATTATTCTCGTTAGAAATAGGACTTTCTTTCTCAGCTTCATCAATTTTTGCACATGATGTCAACAGGATTGAGAAAATAATTAGTACGGAAATAAATTTTTTCAAATTTTTCACCTTTTTATTAAAAACATATTGACAAAAGAGTTTTTTATGATATAATAACAGTAATCATTACTGATAGTGAGGTGAGAAGATGGCTATAGAACGCAAAAGTAAGCAACGTGATGCAATTATAAATGAGTTATGTTCACGATGTGACCATCCTACTGCTATGGACTTATATCTTTCAGTACGTGAGATAATTCCAAATCTTAGTTTGGGAACCCTTTATAGAAATCTTTCTCAACTTGAAGAAAGTGGAATGGTATTAAGGATTCCTGATGGTGCAACTGACCGCTTTGATGGCAATGTTAATCCTCATGTTCATTTTAAGTGTGTCGGCTGTGGTAAAGTATATGATTTAATGTCATTTAGAAATGACTCAATCACCTTCTCAGATGAGATAATAGGAAAAGTAACCAATTACAGTCTTATGGCATTCGGTGAATGTATACACTGTAATAAAATAAATTAAATTTTATATTTTTGGAGGAAAAAGAAATGAAAAAATTTGTATGTTCAGTATGTGGTTATGTACACGAAGGAGATTCAGCACCAGAAAGATGCCCACAGTGCAAAGTTCCTGCTGACAAATTCAACGAAATTAAAGAAGATGAAAGAACTTGGGCTGCAGAACACGTAGTAGGTGTGGCACAAGGCGTTTCAGAAGATATCATTATGGACCTTAGAGCTAACTTTGAAGGCGAATGTTCAGAAGTTGGTATGTACCTTGCTATGGCACGAGTTGCACACCGTGAAGGCTATCCTGAAATTGGTCTTTACTGGGAAAAGGCTGCATGGGAAGAAGCAGAACACGCAGCAAAGTTTGCTGAACTTCTTGGTGAGGTTGTAACAGACAGCACAAAGAAAAACCTTGAAATGAGAGTTGACGCTGAAAACGGTGCAACAGCAGGTAAATTTGACCTTGCAAAACGTGCTAAAGAACAAGGTCTTGATGCAATCCACGATACAGTTCATGAAATGGCTCGTGATGAGGCAAGACACGGTAAAGCGTTTGAAGGTCTTCTTAAGAGATATTTCAACTAATCCCCTATTATAGAGAAAAACAGGACCTCCGATTGTTAACCGGAGGTCTTAATTTTTAGAAATTTAAAACATATTTAATAATTATCTATTATAGTTAATCCATTATCTCTCCTAGTTATTTCAAGTGTTATTGCATTTAATTTTATTTTGCTGTAAAATACTTACAATACTTATTTGTGGAGTTGCTAATATGAAAATACTTGTAATAGATGGTCAGGGTGGTCAGTTAGGTAGTCAGCTTATCAAAGCCATTCGTAATAAATATAGTGATATGCACATTATGGCAGTCGGCACAAATGCAACGGCTACTGCATCAATGATGAAAGCAGGTGCAAATCAAGGTGCAACGGGTGAAAATCCCGTTATAGTTGCAAGTCGCAAGGCAGATGTGATTATCGGGCCAATCGGCATTGTTATTGCTGATGCATTACTTGGTGAGATTACTCCTAAAATGGCTGTTACCATAGGTCAGAGTAATGCGACTAAAATACTTATTCCTATCAACAAATGTGAAAATCTTGTCGCAGGTGTACAGAATCTTACAACTACTGCACTTATTGAAGATACACTTAAAAAATTGCAAGAAACAATCCACAAAAAATGTATTTGACACTTGTAATTCGACAAATTTTGTGATAGTATTATCACAGTTGTTCAGAAGAATAACATAGAACAGAAGTTCTTTTTCATTTACACAATTAATTTTACGATACTATGAAGGTGTTGTTTTCTCAGAAGAGATGACTGCGCCTTTTTTGTTTAAGTTGGTATGTATAATCCAACTTAAGAAAGGAACTTTTATGAAAACAAAAAAGCTTGTATTAAACATCTCATTATCAGGCATGTTCTTAGCTTTGGCTTATGTAATGCCATTTCTTACAGGACAAATTCGTGAAATCGGCTCAATGCTCTGCCCAATGCACATTCCTGTTCTTCTTTGTGGATTTGTATGTGGCGCTCCTTACGGACTTGTTATCGGTGCGATTGCCCCAATTCTTCGTTCACTGACACTTGGTATGCCTATACTTTTTCCGACTGCAACTGCTATGGCATTTGAACTTGCAGTTTACGGTCTTATGTCCGGGCTTCTTTACAAAGCATTATCAAAAAAGAAAATCAATATCTATGTTTCACTTATCGGTGCTATGGTTGTTGGTCGTATTGTATGGGGACTTACAATGGTTTGCATTATGGGTTTTGACTTTTCAAGATTTGGTTTTACAGTATTCTGGACAGGTGCAGTTGTTAATGCAATCCCCGGAATTATCGTACAGATTATTCTTATTCCAATCGTTGTAATGCTTTTAGAAAAAGCAAAACTTATATCAAATAAAAAGTAAAAATTCATCAGTTCAACTGAAATGACAAATGACAAAGCTCAGACCATTGAAAAAGGTAATCGAATTAAAACGATAACAGCATAAAAAATCTCCCTAATGGGAGATTTTTTTATTGTAATTCTGTTTTCTTTATACCAAATATTTTTCTTAATATTCCACCTAAAAGCTTTGGACTTTTTACTAAAACAACTTTCATGGTTTCCGTCTCCCCTAACCTTTGCAAAGGGTAAATCCACATATTACAAGTGCAATAGCTAGTAATACAATTATGGCCTTTTCGGGAAGAATTAAAGAAACCAACAATCCAAGACCTAATGCCACGAATATAATTCCTTTATTGCTTTTTCTTCCCATAAAAACTCCCCCTTGCATATGTATTTTACTACATTATACGTAAGGGGGATTATTTTGTTACATTTGTGTTTCAATAATAATCAGTGTACCTTTTTCAACAGAGATTTCACCGTAATCTTCCACAATATCATTACTGATACCCATCGGTAAAAAGGGATTTAAAGTATAGTCTTCTATCAAATAGTGAAAACCTTTTTCAGTAACTCCATAAGCTTTTTCTCCAAAGGCAAAAACTGAAATTTGCTTGTTTGGTGAAAAAGGAATGACTAACTTTGAATCGGTAATTGCATAAAATATATGCTTTTCATCAATTATGCTGAACTTATTACCTTCTTTTGACGCCCTTGCCATAACGGAAATATTGGCGAATGTATGTTCAAATCTACCACCAGTGCCACCTAACAACAAAAAGTTATTAAAACCACGCTTAACACCTTCATTATATGCCGCCTCACAGTCTGTAAGGTCTTTTTCAACAGGGAAAGTGATAGTTTCCACATTTTGGGGAAAACACGTTATAGAGTCAAAATCGCCAATTAGAAGGTCCGGGTTAATATTCGCCTTGACAGCCATATCATAACCACTATCAGCACAAATAACATAATCATTTTCAGAAATACTTGATTCTATCAGTTCAGGTGTGCAGTCCCCTCCACCGATTATAACACATCTTGAATTTATATTTCCCATTCTTTAATTTCCTTTGCCTGATTATACATCTGTACATAATTATTATGTCTTGACTTGCTTATAAGACCGTCTTTAACAGCCTGACATATTGAACATCCTTTATCATTCACGTGAGCACATGATGTAAATTTACATGTTCCTAAATATTCCCTGAATTCACGAAAGCAATATGGTAATTCATCCTTTTTTATTATTTCAGTCTTTTCAAAATCCAAGGACGAAAATCCCGGTGTATCTATAACATAACCACCACAAGTAGAAAACAGCTGTGCTTGTCGTGTGGTATGACGACCACGACCTAACTTATCACTTATTGCTCCTGTTGAAAGATTAAGAGAACTGTCAAGTTTATTAAGTAATGTACTTTTGCCTACACCCGAATTTCCGGTAAATGCACTGATTTTACCCTTCATAATCTCCTTGATTTTATCAAGTGACTCATCATTATCAAGAGTGATAACAGTTATACCACAGTTTTTATAATTCTCAACAATTTCGTCATAGGATGATAAATCAGTTTTTGAAATTATAATATATGGTTCAATATTCTTATGTTCGGCGATAGCAATTAATTTATCAATGACAAAATAATTAGGTCTTGGTTCAACCGTGGATACAACAATTAAAAGATTATCAATATTCGATACAGGTGGTCTCACAAGAAAGTTTTTTCTGTCATAAATTTTATCGATTGTGTTTTCTGCATTTTCATTTACAGAAATTTCAACACAATCACCAACAAGAGGTGTTATTCTGCTCTTTCTGAAAATACCTCTTGCTTTACATTCATATATCGCATTGGCGACTTCAACATAATAGAAGCCGCCAATACCTTTTGTTATAATACCTTTAAAACTCATATAGACTATACACTCGGTCCTGTACTCACAGTCAATGAAATAGATTCATTAACAGAAAATCTTGTTGTTCCATCCGTTGCTGGAATCTGACCAATAACAGTACCCGCAGGGTATGTATTGCTTGGAGAACGGATATATTCAATATTCTTAAATCCAGCAGCATTAAGTTTTGCTGTAGCTATGTCTTTATCAAGTCCAACTACATCTACAAGCACAACATAATCCTCAACTCCACTTACAACGGCAGGTAATTTTGTAAAGTCAATTTTACCCTTTTGTACTGGTGCATCATCTATAGTAACTGTATATTCATTATTAGCACCACTGCCAGAAACTGAAATAATCTGAGTTGAACCACCAAGATACAATTCCTCTGATGTATATGCAAGAGTATTATTGATATAAACTTTTAAAATACCGGGTTTATTGATTGCAGGAAGTTTAACAGAAAGTTCAGCAATTGAATTTGATGGAATACCGTTACTGATTTCAATATCTATTGATGAACCAGCAGGTACTTTTTCCCCTTCTTGTACAGACTGTGTAACAATAATGCCTGCTTCCTGGTCACTATTAACCTCTGTCACCTTGCCTAACACAAGTCCTTTTGCCAAAAGTTCTTGTTCGGCTTCATCTTTGCCAGAGCCAATAAGCTTTGGGACTTCAACCTCTTCCCTAACATCAGTTGCTATATACACTTTAACCGTTGTGCCAGGTTTTACAGCTGTACCCACTTCAGGTGATGTCTTTATAACATTACCCGGTTTTACCTTGTCTGAATACTCATTAATATACTGAGGTTTTAATTTGTGGGAAATAAGGTACTCGTCAGCATCAGCCTTTGACATACCAATAATTGATTTATCAATTATCTTTAAATCCTGATTATTAACGATTGTTAATGTAATTTTTGACCCGACTTTTACTTTAGTATCTTCTTTAGGGTCCTGTTTAATAACAGTACCATTTTCGCGATTACCATCAACATCAAACTCGGTTACAAACTCAAAGTCCTCATATTTTTCGTTATCTTTAATGTCATTATAAAAGTTCATTCCATTAAAATTAGGAACCTCAACCTTGTTCTTAGAGCCAAATCCCCAAATAAAACCACCGATAATCAGTGCAAGGACAATGATACCTGCAATTGCACCTAACATAACTGCAGATGATTTATTCATAGATGATGTTTCTTCCTGCTGTGGTTCTCTATTAGAATAGCGTGACTCTCTAACAGTGTTATCGGATGTTGAACGTATATACTTTGTCGGTTCACTATCGACAAAATAAGTATAATTAAATTTTATAGATGGATTTCGTTTAAATTCATTTATATCAACAAGCATTTCTGCTGCTGAACGATATCTGCTTTGACGTGATTTCTGCATAGCACGAATTGTTATTTGCTCAAGACCTAAAGGAATTGAAGGGAAAATATCCCTTGGTCTTACAGGGTCCTGCTGAACCTGCATCAATGCAACAGAAACAGCACTATCACTTTGGAAAGGTAACTGTCCTGTGAGCATTTCATACATAACAACACCAACAGAATAAATATCTGCTTTTTCGTCGGTCATTTCGCCACGTGCCTGTTCAGGGCTGATATAATGAACTGAACCTATTGCCTTATCAGAAATTGTGTTTACATCGGAACGACTGAAACGAGCAATACCAAAGTCAGTAACCTTGATTGTGCCATCCTGTAAAAGCATTATGTTCTGTGGTTTAATATCCTGATGAACAATACCTTTATCGTGGGCATGTTGCAATGCTGCGAGAATCTGACCAACAAAATGTACTGCTTCTTTCCAGTTAATAACACCCTGCTGTTCAATATATTCTTTCAAAGTGATGCCATCAACATATTCCATTACGATGTACTGAAGTCTGTCACCAAAACTAACATTATAAACTCGTACAATGTTAGGGTGAGAAAGAACAGCAATAGCCTTTGATTCGTTTTTAAATCTTCGCTTAAGCTCCTCATTTGAAAGATATTCATCTTTTAAAATCTTTATTGCAACAATTCTATCGTCAATAATGTCATAGGCTTTATAAACAACAGCCATGCCGCCTACTCCAATAATTTCTCTTATCTCATATCGTCCGTCAAGACGTTTTCCACAAAAGTTATCCATTAATAAAGCTCCCTTCCGCAAAATTAATATGCAACTGTAACAACTGTAACATTGTCACCGCCACCATTGTGATTTGCACAATTAACAAGTCTTTCAGTAAACTCGTAAAACTTACCATCTTCAGTTAATTTGTAGATTTCCTCAGGTGTAACATAATTTGTTAAACCATCAGTACAAATCAAAAGAACATCATCTTCGGAAATATCTTCTTCACAAAAATCTATTTTTAAATCTTCAGTAACACCAAGTGCTCTGGTAATAAGATTTTTACGAGGGTCTTCACGTGCTTCATCAGGTGTAAGTTTTCCACTGTCAACCATTTCCTGTACAAAAGAATGGTCTTTGGTAAGTTGATGAAGTTTTCCTGAGGATAAAATATAAGCTCTTGAATCACCTGCGTGTGCCACATAAACTCGTTCATCTGCCACAATAGCAACAACAACTGTTGTACCCATACCAGATAATTCAGGATTACTCTTGCTCATCTCGTAAACACTAACGTTAGCAGCAATTATTGCCGACATAAACATATTTCTTATTGATGAAAAAGACATACCATGACGATATGATGACGATATTCTCTCTGAGATAATCTTAACAGCAGTTGAGCTTGCTAAGTTACCACCATTTGAACCACCCATGCCATCACAAACAACAGCCCAGGCTACAGAACCCGGTAATTCACCAGCTGCATATGAGTCTTGGTTGCTAGTTCTTCTTAAACCAATATCTGTTTTTGCAACAATTTTCACTACAATCACCTACTTTTTACGCTTTGATGCTCTGAGCTGTCCACAAGAAGCATATATATCACTACCAAGCGTTCTACGAACAGTAGCAGTAATTCCTCTTGACGACAGTATATCTATAAACCTTTTCTGTCTTTCGACAGAACTTTTTTCATAACTGGTTTCTCTGACATTATTGACTGGAATCAAGTTTACGTGACAAAGAGTACCTTTTAAACGATTTGCCAATTCAGTAGCACACTCATCACTATCATTAATGCCTTTTATCATTGCATATTCAAATGAGATTCGTCTTCCGGTAAAATCAGAATAATACTTACATGCTTTAAGCAATTCTTCAATATCATAAGATTTATTTATCGGCATTGACATTGACCTGATTTGATTATTGGGTGCATGTAAAGAAACTGACAAGGTAAGACCATATTTTTTCTCAGCCAGTTCATAAATTCTAGGCACGACTCCACAGGTAGAAAGAGAAATATGACGCATACTCATATTCTGCCCTTTTTCGTCGGTTATAAGTCCAAGCATTTTGATAACATTGTCATAATTATCAAGTGGCTCACCTGTTCCCATAAGAACAAGATGATTAATTTTAACATTCAAATCATTCTGGGCAGTATAAATTTCGGAAAGCATTTCACCAACACTCAACTGACGAACAAAGCCACCAATAGCAGAAGCACAGAATGTACAGCCCATTTTACAGCCAACCTGTGTTGAAATACAAATCGAGTAACCATATTTGTATTTCATGACAACACTTTCAACATATTCTCCATCAGGAAGAACAAAGAGATATTTAACTGTATCGTCAATTTGTGAAACAAGTTTTGTATTTATCTTACAATTACTGATATAAAAATGATTACTTAACTGATTACGCATATCCTTTGATAAATTAGTCATCTCGTCAAAGGAATCAACACACTTTTCATGCACCCACGAAAAAACCTGGCTAACCCTGAATTTAGGAAATCCAAGGTTAATTATTTCAGTTGACATTTCATCATAATTCAATGAGCGTAAATCTTTTAACATCAAATCTATTCCTTAATAAATCTTGCAAAGAAAAAACCATCCGAGTCTTTATGTGGAATTAAAGTAACCATTGACTCAAGTTTAAAATTATTATGTTCATTTAAAAATCTATTACAGATATCATCGTTTTCACTTCTACTCAACGAGCAAGTTGAATAAACTAACACGCCTTTTTCTTTTAAATACAAAGACGCATTATTTAAAATATTATATTGCAAATCACATAATTTGTCAACAAAACTGAAGTCCTTGTACTTGATTTCAGGCTTTCTGCGAATAACTCCAAGACCTGCACAGGGAACATCACACAAGACTTTATCAGCCTTTGGCAAGTCAGGGTTAAACACTGCTGCATCCCCTATCTGAGCATCAATTATTGTAATTCCAAGTCGTTTTGCACTATCGTTAATCAGTTTAATTTTGTGTTCATACAAATCAAATGAATAAACCTTACCTTTATTATTCATTTTTTCAGCGATAGTAAAGGATTTGCCTCCAGGAGCAGCACAAAGGTCAAATACTATGTCATTTTCTTGAGGGTTAAGACAATCAATGCAAGTCTGTGACGCCAAATCCTGAGCATGAAAATATCCTTTTTTATAACATTCTGTTTTAAATGCTGCACCACTAATAATCTCTAATGAATTTTCGTAATTTTCTACTTTTTTTGAGATAACATTCTCATTTTCAAGTTGAGAAATAAGCTCGTCTGTTGATATTTTTAAATTATTAACACGAATAAAAGTCGGTACTGAGCCTATTGATGATTCAAGTATTTTTTCAGCATCTATGTAACCATAATCATTAACATAATGTTCAACCAACTGTTCGGGACAAGAGTATTTTATGCTTAAATCATATGTTTTATCGACAGTTTCAGGTATGGAAACTTCCACTGTTGAAACTTTTCTTAAAACTGAATTTATAAGTCCTGATGCAAATGCACACTTAACCTTTTTAGATAATTTTACACTTTCGTTGACAGCAGCAGAGCTAGGAACTTTGTCCATATATTTTATCTGATAAACACCGATTCTTAAAAGTGTAAGAACTTGCGGATTCAATTTTTTGATAGGTTGAGTTAAAAATTTTGAAAGGATATAATCTATTGTAATTTTTCGTTCAAGGACACCATAAACCAAAGCACAAACAAAGGGTGCCGATGTTGCCTCGTTTTCATTGAGAACAGTATCAACAGTTATATTTGAATATGCTTTATCACGTTCTATTTTACTTAAAATTTTATATGCTAAAAATCTATCATCCATATTTTATTTTCTTCTTCTGTTAACTGTAAGGATTAAACGAAGTAAACTTGCAATACTCACTGCAAGAGATGCGACATAAGTCATTGCAGCTGCTGTTAAAACCTTTTTGGCGCCTGCTTTTTCTTCTTCACTTAAAATATCAGCATCGCCAATAACCTGAATAGCTCTTTTACTTGCATTAAATTCAACAGGAAGTGTAATAAGTTGAAATAAAACAGCAAAAGAAAAGAATATCACACCTGCATAAGCAAGTGACGTAAATCCAAGGAAAAAGCCCAATACTGCCAAAGGAATTCCTAATTTTGAGCCAAGATTTGCCACCGGCAAAACAGTATTTCTGAGTTTAATCGGAGCATAATTCTGAGCATACTGTGCAGCATGACCTGCTTCATGACAAGCGACACCAATCGCAGCAACCGATGTTGAATTATATACATTATCCGATAATCTTATCACATTTGTTCTTGGGTCATAATGGTCTGTAAGATTGCCACTGACACGTTCAATTTTAACATCAGTTATCCCGTAGTGACGCAAAATTTCAAATGCAGCCTGTGCACCTGATAAACCTCTCTGAGACATAACCTTTGAATACTTTTTAAAAGATGAATTAACTTTTGCAGATGCAATCATTGATAATATAATCATCGGCAAAACTAAAATCATATAATAATAATTCGATAAATAATAGTAGTCGAAATATCCGTTCATAATTACTCTCCTACGATAATTCCTTTTTCTAACTTGTGACCTCTTAAGAAACTTGCAGCATCTGTCTTTCGTTTACCTTCTGCCTGAATCTCAAGAATTTCAATGACATTTCCGTCTCCACACATACAAACAAGTCTGTTATTATTATCTACTATTTCTCCCACTTTTCCACCGAATTTCTCTGTTAATAACTGGGATGAATGAATTTTGAAATTTTTACCTGAAATTTTTGTTGTGGCAACCGGCCAAGGTGACAATCCACGAATTTGATTATGAACTTCCTGAGCCGATTTATTGAAATCAATAGGACACAATTCTTTAGAAAGCATTGATGCATAATTTGAAAGTTTGTCATCCTGCTTTTCAGGATGAAGATTACCTTTTTTAAGTTCACTGATTGTTTCAATTAAAATTTCAGCACCAATAATAGAAAGCTTGTCGTGAAGCTCTCCTGCGTTCATGTTTTCTGTGATTTTAACTGTTTTTTTTAAGAGCATATCGCCTGTATCAAGACCAACATCCATCTGCATTGATGTTACACCAGTCTCTTTTTCGCCATTGATAATACTCCATTGTATTGGAGCAGCACCACGAAGCTTTGGAAGCAGTGATGCGTGAATGTTAATACATCCATATTTAACACTTTCAAGAATTTCTTTTGGCAAAATCTTACCAAATGCAACAACTATGATTAAATCTGCATTAAGAGAATTAATAATCTCCAACGCCACTCCATCTCGCATTGATGAAGGCTGAAAAACGGGAATATTATTTTCAACTGCACAAACTTTAACTGGTGGTGGAGTTAATTCATATCCCCTGCCTTTTGGTTTATCAGGTTGAGTAAAAACGCCAACAACCTCATCACCGCTATCTATAAGTGCTTGTAAACAAGGTACAGAAAAATCAGGTGTACCCATAAAGATTATACGCATAGAATCAGTCCTCTTTGTATTCGTCTATTTCTGCTTGTGTGCAAAGTTTATCAATGTATAAAGTACCATCAAGATGGTCAATTTCATGACAAAATGCTTTCGCTTTAAGTTCAGTACCTTTATAAACACACCAGTTACCATTTCTGTTCTGTGCTTTAACTTTTACAGTCATTGGTCTCAATGTATAACCTGATTTTCCAGGTAATGAAAGACAACCCTCAACACCAAACTGTTCACCCTCAACCTCGATGATTTCAGGGTTAATAAGTTCAATTAAACCGTCACCAACATCAACGATAACAACTCTTTTTAATATACCAACCTGTACAGCAGCAAGACCAACACCCTCTGCCTGATACATAGTATCTTTCATATCGTCGAGTAAGAGCCAAAGTTTTTCATCAAAATTCTCAACTACTCTGCTCTTCTTTCTTAAAATTGGGTCTTCATCTACTCTTATGTTTCTTATAGCCATTTCAAATCTCCTTATAATATGCTTTCAGGATTTATATCTGCATAAATACTCACATTATCATATTTCTTATCCTGAGCAAATTGTTTTAACAACTCACTTATCATTTTTCTGAAATCAGGTGAGTTCTTACATTTTATTATTATTCTTTCCCTGAATTTACCACCAAGCTTTGAAACTCTTGGTGTAACCGGACCGAGAACGATTATGCTGTTATTTTTATAGCTTTTTGAATGAATCTCTTTTAACTGATTTAAAAAATCAACGGATGCTTTTTTAGTTGCATATTCCACACCTGATGTGAATCCGATAACACATATATCGCAAAATGGCGGATAAATCATTGCTTTACGCATTGGCAACTCAACATCAAAAAAGGACTCATAATCCTGCTCTTTTGCCATTGTAACAATTTCACTGTCCGGAAAAGATGTCTGTATATAAGCCTTCCCCGGAAAAACTCCTCTACCACTTCGTCCAACAACCTGGGTTATCAAATCAAAGGCTCTTTCACCACTTTTATAATCATCATTATAAAGCATCTGGTCAATATTCAAAACACCAACAAGAGTTACATTTGGAAAATTAAGTCCTTTAGCAACCATTTGTGTTCCAACAAGAATATCGTATTCACCGTTACCAAAACTATTGAAGTTCTTTTCAAAGGAATATCTGGAAGATGTTGTATCCGTATCCATTCTCAGAATTCTTGCTTCAGGCACAATCTGACTTAATTCTTCCTCAAGCTTTTGAGTACCGGTTCCACTAAATTTAACAGTGTCATTGTTACAATTACTGCATTTTTTTGAAAAAGGAACAGAATAACCACAGTAATGACACATAAGACGGCCATTTTTAATATGGTAGGTCAGAGAAATGCTACAATTCGGGCAGGTTGCAACAGTACCACATTCTGTACAATGTGCATAAGTATTATAACCACGTCTGTTAAGCAACAAAATCGACTGTTTGCCATTTTCATAGTTTGATTTAAGCTCTTCAGCAAGATGTTTGCTTATGTTTTCCATAAACATATCACTCTGATACGTTGTATCGATGGTCTTTACATCAGGTAAAACAGCATTACCATATCTGTTTTCAAGCATAAATAAAGAATATGAGCCATTTTTTGCTTTTGTGTATGTATCAATAGTTGGTGTTGCAGAGGATAAAACTAATAGTCCGTTATGACATCCTACACGATAACGAGCAACATCTTTTGCGTTATATCTCGGTGACATTTCGGATTTATATGTATGTTCCTGCTCTTCATCGATAATTATAAGTCCTATATCATCAAAAGGAGCAAAAACTGCAGAACGAGTACCTATTGCAATTTGTGCATCGCCATTTTTTACTCGTTTCCACTCATCAAGGCGTTGTCCCAAGGAAAGAGCACTGTGAAAAACAGCAACCTTGTCACCATATCTGCTATAAAACAGTGAAAGCATTTGAGGTGTTAACGATATTTCAGGAATCATTACAATAATTCCTCTGTCTGTTTTTAAAGCATCGTCTATAAGTTTCAAATAGACCTGTGTTTTACCGCTTCCGGTAACACCAAATAACAATGCACCTTTGGGTTTATTCTCATTAAACAGACTTAACAGACCTTCATAAGCTTGTGTTTGTTCTTTTGAAAGAACAATCTCTGATATCTCACCATTTTCATCATAATCATAAGGCTTTCGGAAAATCTCATCCTCAAAAACTCTGATAATATTCTTGTTCTCAAGCGCAGAAATCACCGCAGAAGAGAAACCTGTAAAATAGCATAATTCTTTTACAGATACAATACCTACATCCGAAAGAATCTTTACAACTTCTTTCTGTTTTTTTGTTAAATTATCGATTTCTGCACTTTCAGGGTCAACAATTAACTCTACCATCTTAATTGTTGCATCATTCATTTTACGTTGTGCATCAACATTCTTTAAAAGAATGCCTTTATCAACCATTTTGTCGAGAATTGATATCTTTTTCAGGCCACAAGATGAAACAATCAAATCGCTATTTACAAAGTTTCTCTTGTTTAGTAAATAATCGTAAACACTCTTTTCTGTTTCGTCAGAAATCTCATCATTTAAGTCTGGATTAACTGCGTAAAGCATATTAACTGACATAAGTAAACCATACGGTAAAAACAACTTACACGCATCAAAATAGGTGCAAAAGCACATATCGTGTATATAATTTGCTGTTTTAAGCATCTCACGAGTCAACAAAGGTTCACTGTCAATTATAGAGTCAATCTTTTTGAGTTTTTTAGATGTTTCCTGAATATTTTCCTTACTGAAAACAATACCAATTCTTTTTTTTGATGAGTTTCCAAATGGAACTAGCACTCTTTTTCCTGGCAAAACATCAGAAAACAAAAAATCGGGTACAGAATACTCAAACAACATGTCAAAAGAATATGCTGTGTTTTCAACAGCAACCTTTACAACAGTTAAACCGTTCATACTCTGCCCCCTCTCTTTTA
This sequence comes from uncultured Clostridia bacterium, assembly GCA_937899735.1. GTDB lineage: Bacteria > Bacillota > Clostridia > Oscillospirales > Acutalibacteraceae > Fimenecus. The sequence goes on from CALBQZ010000164.1 coordinate 35,292, forward strand.
TTCTATTAGGTTTATAAATTAAAGAGCTTTAACTTCCTCTGATTCAACAACCTCGAACTGACCGTTAATAATTTCATCCAATGCAATACTAACTGGCTTTTCGTTAAGAATCTCTCCATTTTCCTGAGCTTCAGATGAGATTTCTCTTGCTCTCTTTGCAACAGCTGTTACAAGTGAATATCTGCTTTTATTGTTTGCAAGTACTTTTCTTAAATCTGGATTAAACATTATTTATTACCTCACTAGTTTTATTTTTAATAATTATAAGTTGTTAACGATAGCAATTACCTTATCAGAAGCAATGTCTAAATCGTCATTAATTACAATAAAGTCGTAGTCCTTACTTCTCTCAACTTCGCCTCTTGCGATGTCGAGTCTTTTCTTTATATCATCTTCACTTTCAGTACCTCTTGAACGAAGACGATTTTCAAGCTCCTCCATGGATGGTGGTAAAACAAAAATTGAAACTGAATCAGGATACAACTCCTTGATTTTCGAAGCCCCTTGAACTTCAATTTTCAATATTACAGTTTTCCCCTCACCAAGCCACTCATCAATTGGTGCTTTGGGTGTACCGTAGAAGTTGGAACCATACTTTGCATATTCAAGAACCTGACCTTTACTAATCATATCCTCAAATTTTTCAGATGATATAAAGTAATAGTCTTTACCATCAACTTCATTCTCACGAATTTCTCTTGTTGTCAATGAAATAGACTTTTGAAGATTCTTATCCTTGTTCAAAACTATATCAAGGACAGTATCCTTACCAACACCTGATGGACCTGAAAAAAGAACAAGAACTCCTTTTTTATTCCCCATAACCTGACCCCTCTGTTTCATCAATGTTGTCTAATCGATTCAGGATGGTCTCTGCTTTAAGATATGTAGAAACAACATGGTCACTATCCATAATAAGAACTGCCTGTGTTTTTCTTCCCTGAGTAGCATCAATCAGCATTCTTTTTTCTTTTGCTTCCGAAATAATTCTTTTAATTGGTGCAGAGTCAGTTGAAACAATAGCAATTACCCTATCAGCATTAACTGCATTACCAAATCCCACATTGATTAATTTCATTAAAATACCTCATTCAATATTCTGAATCTGTTCTCTTATTTTTTCGATTTCAGCTTTAATATCAATAACATTTCGAGCTATCGCCACATCCTGTGCTTTTGAACCGATAGTATTTGCCTCACGATTCATTTCCTGAACCAAGAAATCAGTTTTTCTTCCCACAGCATCGTCACTATTAAGGAATTGTCTTAACTGGTCAATATGGCTTCTTAGTCTTACTGTTTCTTCAGCAACGGCAACCTTATCAGCAAAAATTGCACATTCTGCAAGAAGTCTTTGTTCATCAACCTGAACATCCGATAAAAACTCATTGATTCTTGCAAGTAACTTATCGTTATACTCTTTTACGGTTTCAGGTGAACGTTCTTCAATAAGAGATACTTTTTCAAGAATAAAATCAGCACGTGAAAGAACATCGTTCTTAAGCTTTTCACCCTCTGTTTCACGCATAAGAATGAATTTATCAACTGCAGCAGAAACTACTTCCTTGACTGCTTTCCAGATTTTATCTTCATCTGCTTCCTTCTTATGAATTGTGAAAATATCGTTATATCTCGCAAGTGATGACATTGCCAAATCATCACGAAGATTAAGTTCATTTCTTTCAGCAAGCTCTTTCAATGCATTTAAGTAAGATGCTGCCAATGAATGATTTACTAAAATCTCAACTTCGTCATCTTCAAGGTTTTCGATTGAAACATAACATTCAACCTTACCACGAGAAACTCTTGAGCCAACATAGGATTTTAATTTTTCTTCAAGAAAGCCATAGCTTCTTGGAACACGTGAATTGAACTCAAAATATCTGTGATTAACACTTTTGATTTCAACTGTAATGCTCATTGTTTCGATAACGGCCTGTGCTCTGCCATAACCTGTCATACTTCTAATCATTATATCACTCCAAACGAATTATTTACAGCAACTACCCTTTAAAAGAGTAGGGATATCGCCACTATAAACACCATCGTTATTTTCAAATCCAAGATGTAATAAAACATCCGATATATCATCAATTTTACAATATGCCATATAGGCATTTCTGTTTGCACAATAGTTCAATGCTGAACGCAAAAAGCCTTCTACTAACAATTTATCAGCATAATCACACTCAACAGATTCAATGTAACATTTATATCCTGCAATGGACATAAGACATGTACCTACATCGTTTCCGTCCTCGTCATTTCCAACATATGCTCCGTAAACGAAATCAGGTTTAAACTCACAATGTGCAAACTTATTTTTTATGATGTCAATATCTTTTATAGGCTTATAAAATACCATTATTTCAAACTCTTTCTATCAAGGGCTGCAGCAACAGCAAGCTTATGCACTTCTTCGTCAGTTAGATTTCGCCAGTCGCCTTGTTTGAGCATACCAAGCTTTACTGAACCAATCTGTGTACGTTTAAGTCTTGCAACCTCAAGCCCTAAAGCATCACACATCTTACGAATCTGTCTGTTACGACCTTCGTAAATGATGATTTCAAGTACAACTCGACCTTCTTTTTTCTCGATAACACGAACCTCCGAAGGCATTGTCATTCTACCATCGATTTCAATACCTGTTGTAAGTGCAGTAATCTGCTCGTCTGTAATTGTTGGTCTTACTGTAACACGATATGTTTTAGGAACATGATGTGTTGGATGCGTCAAAGCATTTGCAAATTCACCGTCGTCTGTAAGCAACAATAAGCCTTCGGAATCACGGTCCAGTCTTCCAACAGGATAAACGCGAGTACCAACATCTTCAACTAACTGAGCAACACATTTTCTGCCCATCTCATCACTAAGAGTTGTGATGAAACCACGTGGTTTGTGAAGCATAATATACGTGTTTTTCTTACTCTTTCTAATCTTTTTACCTGCCACAACAACAGTATCGTGTTTAGGACTTACTTTGTCACCGATTGAAGCCGGTTTTCCATTAACTTTTACTTTACCCGCTGCAATCAACTCTTCAGCTTTTCGTCTTGATGCAACACCACACTCGGACAAATATTTCTGAAGTCTGATAGTATTATCTGCCATAGTTTCTCCTATTTATTGTATAAAATAACACACAAAATCACCGTCGAGAGGAAACCCTCTCAACGCTGATTTTTTAGAATATGTTTGTTTATGCATTTTCTTCTGCAGAAACAGGAACAACTTCGTCATTAACGCTGTTTACTGCTGCATTAAAAGCTTTTTCCATTTTTGACTTATTGATAACATTAGAAACCTTGTCAAACATTTCAGGAACAAGGCTAACTGCACGTTCTGCAACATTATCAAAAGCTGTGATGTGTTTGATATCAACATTACCATATGCATCAATAACTAAGAATGCAACTGGAAGAATTGTAACACCAGCTCCACCGCCGCCGCCGAAAATATCTTTATTGTTCTTTGATGGGAAGTCTGAACCACCTGAAGCAAAACCATAAGTAACCTTTGAAACCGGAATAATTGTAACTCCACCCTCAACCTTGATTGGCTCGCCAATAATTGTACTTACATTAACTAAGTCCTTTACTTTTTCTATTGTTGATTCAAGAATTCCTGCTGCTGATGATTTATCTTTCATCATTTGCACCACCTTCATTTTGATTTATATTTTTATTTGATTTATTTTTAATTCCTTTAAGGAATTTTAATACAACTTTAAAGAGAAGTCTGAACACTAAAACAATAACAGCGTTCAAGAAGAAAATAGGTCTGATATGTATTGAAAGTGCAAATTCAGCACTGTTTTTTAGTCCAATAAAATCAGGTTCAATTTCACAATCATATTTTTTTACAGGTAATTGAGTACAGATATATGATAATGCAGGGAAAATCTTCTGACACATTCTACCATACTCCAATGCAGTCTCTGCTGCATCACAACTGCCTGTAATTGTCATAAACAAATACAACTCACGGATAACGATATGCTTTTTAAATGAACTAAACATCTTACCTAACGAAGATACAGCATCGTTGATTAACTGTAAAACTCCGTCAAAACCTTGGTTATTATAAAAAGTTACGAAAATATTTTCTTTCTTTTCATTAGGTGTTTCTTCTGACTCAAGCTTTGGTTCACTTTTTTCTTCTTTTGGTTTCTTTTCTTTTTTAGGTTTTTCCTTTTTAGGTTTATCGCTCTTTTTTGCAGGAAGAATAGGAATCTTAATAAACAGCCATGAAACAGATAGTTTAAACTCATCAAAATACTCTGCATTCACAGTAATTCTTACACTGAGAATCAAAACAAAAAATGCTATAATTCCCAAAAAGATATACAATCCTGTCATGAAAACACCTCCTCATTTATTAATAAACAATATTTATTCGTTTTTTTCACCGACTGACTCTTCACTAACTACTTCTGACTCTTCGGGAAGTTTTTCAGGAAGCTCAGGCAACTCATCAAGAGAAGAAATTGAAAAACATCGAAGAAAATCAGGTGTTGTACCATAAACAAGGGGTCTGCCAGGCAAATCAAGTCTGCCCTTTTCCTCTATCAATTTTTTCTGACAGAGTGTAGCAATGACACCACTACAATCAACACCACGAATCTGCTCAATAAATGATTTTGTAACAGGCTGGTTATATGCAATAACTGCCAAAACCTCAAAAGCTGCAGATGAAAGAGGTGTGTTCTTACGAAGTTCTAAAACATCTCTAATAATTTCAGCATATTCTATTCTTGAGGACAACTGATACATATTATCAAGTTTAAGCACACAAATACCACTGTTTCTCTCATCAAGTTTAGCGGATAAGTTTAAAATAATCTGTTCACAGACATCGGGTTCAATTTCAAGAGCTTCTGCGATTCTTTCAAGTTCAATGGGCTCGCCTGATGCAAAAAGTATTGCTTCAACAGCAGCCTGTAATTTACTTGCTTTCATCAATTCCACTCCTCACTAACATCTGTAAAATCTGAATCTATCAATTCAACCTGTGTTTCGTCACCATCACCCGTAACTTTAACTTTTTTTGATTTTGTAAGTTCAAGTACGGCTAAAAATGTGGCAACTATATCTGAACGTGACTCTGCATCATCAAAAAGTGATTTCCAACGGGTCTTCTTACCCTTTTGAGATAATTTCTTAAAAATTCCTGATATCTTTGAACTGACAGACACAACTTTCTTAACAACAATTTCACGGAAAGCCTCAATCGGTGGAGGCAAAAGTCTCATTTTCTTTCCTGTTGCTGAAACATAAGCACTGAAAAGCTCATCAGGCTCATGAAATCTTCGATATGTCTGGTCAACCTCAATTTTTTCGGCACCTCTGATAAATGTTGAAAAACCTTCTGTATTTTCCGCGAGTTTTTCTGCCATCAACTTCATATCACGATATTCAATCAATTCACCCTGAAGTTCTTGTTTTAACTCCTCTGCTTCTGTATATACAGGAAGCAAAGACACTGACTTTAGATAAACCAATCTGGCAGCCATCTCCAAAAACTCAGATGCAACATACATATCCTCTTCCTGCATCTGACGGACATACTCAACATATTGTTCCACCAAAGTCACAATTGGGATATCATATATATTCAATTTGTGTTTTGAAATAAGATGCAAAAGCAAGTCCATCGGACCTTCAAAAACATCTATTTTATATGAAATCTTTTCCATAAACTATCCTTTTATATAAAGCTAAAAAACCAAACTGGAAATATTAGAAAATAAGCCTATAAACAAATTTGAAATATATGAGAGAGGTCCTGAAAGTATACCACTTAAAATCAAAACGAAGACCACAAGCACAATGTATCTTTCATACTGCATAAATTTGAAATAATACTTTGCAGGAATCAACAACTGGAGAATTCTTGAACCATCCAATGGTGGAATTGGTAAAAGGTTAAATACTGCAAGATTCACATTAACAACACCTGCAAAATACAAGAAGTAATATATTGCATAAGTCAAAAGTGAAAGGTTACTACTAAAAATTTTACCAATCAAAGTAGTTAAGAGTATGCAGATAAATCCCATTAACAAGTTTGAAACAGGACCTGCAATTGCAGTTAAAGCCATTCCCTTCTTAGGGTCTTTAAAGTTTCTTGGATTAACGTTAACTGGTTTCGCATATCCAAAGCCACACAAGAAAATCATAATAGCACCCAAAGGAGAAATATGAGCCATTGGGTTTAAAGTTAATCTTCCTGAATATCTCGGTGTATTATCCCCAAGCTTTGTTGCAATCAACGCATGTGCATATTCGTGAATAGGCATAGTACAAAAAATTACAAAAAGTCTTGAAAAGAAAGTAATAATGAGTTCAAGAGGTTCTCCACCTCTCAACAAATCTAAAATCATATAATCGTCCAATCTTTCTTTAAAGTAATATTATATTCTAAACGTTACAATTCTGTCAATATTATTGAAATCAAAAATAACATTATTCTCTGTATATTTGCCATTAAAAATTCCAACAACAGCAGCACTTTGATTATCGCCACATTCAAAAACCATAAAGCCACTATTTTTAACCTTTGAAGTCCACTTATCAGCGAGACAGCGATAAAAATCAAGTCCATCATTTCCACCATCCAACGCAGAAATTGGCTCTGACAATACTTCTTTTTGAAGTTCGTCAATTTCTTTGGTAGGGATATACGGTGGATTAGATAAAATCATATCTGCCAAAGGAAGTTTTAATAAATCCATTGTAAATAAATCATCATTAATCAACCGGACATTATCAAGTGCAAGATTATCTGCATTCTTTTTAAGATATTCAAATGCATTTTTTTCCTTCTCCAGTAAATATACAGTTGCATCAGGTATATGTTTAGCAATAGTCAACCCGATACATCCAGTGCCTGCACACAAATCGAAAACCACAGGATTTTTTATATCATTCAGTTTATCAAGTGCAAAATCAACAAGAATCTCTGTTTCCGGTCGTGGAATCAAAACACCCTTGCCAACAAAAAATGTCAAATCATAGAAGTCCCAAGTACCTAAAATGTATTGTAATGGCTCCCCTGATTTTCGTCTTTTAACAACGTTATTAACAAGCGAAATGTCATCTTCAGACACAGGTGAATTGCTACTTAAAATTTTGCTTCTGTCAACCTTAAGTAAATCTTCAAAAACACACTGACTTTCAAAGTCACCACATTCGCCAAAGGATAACTCATTACTGCAATACTCAAATAACTCTTTTAATGTCATTTAATCATATCATCCTCTGGATTATCTGTGATAACAGCTTTCATTGCTTCTATAGCAACTTCAATTATATCGTCAGTTGGTTCAACAGTTGTAATTTTTTGCATTAAAAGTCCAGGGTAAGAAAGAATCTTTACAATAAAGTTATCATGCTTTCCTGCAAATTTAATAAATTCATATCCTAATCCCATTATGAGTGGTAAAATTGCAAGTTTGATAAGCATCCACAACAATTTATTGATAGTTGCCAAAGCTGGGAAAACAAGAACAAGAGAGAATGAAACTATCATACTCAATATAAGCATAACAAACATAAATGCCGTTCCACATCTTGGATGCAAGCGTGACATTTTCTTTACGTTTTCAACAGTCAAATCAAGACCATTTTCATAACAGAAAATTGTTTTATGTTCAGCACCATGATACATAAACACTCTTCTTATCATGGACATTCTTGACACCGCTACCATATAAAGAATGAAAATAATAATTCTCAATATTCCCTCAAACAAAGAATGATATTTTGAAATATCAGCAGATGTCAGAATATAATTGTCAAACAAATCAACAACCTCAATAGGGAGATAAAGGAAAATAAGCATTGCAAACACAACACCGATAACAGATGCAATTGTTGTAATTACAGCTGTCATCTTTTCGCTTAAATGCTCGGAAAGCCATTTATCGAGTTTGGACATATCCTCTTCCTTTTCCTCTTCGGTTAAAGCTTTATCCGCTGACTTCATAAGATATTTATACCCGGTTATCATAGAGTCTGCAAAACCAACTACACCACGGACAATGGGAAGTCCTAAAATCTTATTCTTCTTTGCCATTGGTACATGTGCTTCAATTACCGTATCAATTGTACCGTCAGGAAGTCTTACAGACATTGCGTCCCCTTTAGGACCTCTCATCATTATTCCCTCAATAAGTGCCTGTCCACCTATTGATGTTTTATGTTGCTTATTATTACTCAAAACACTTTACTCCTTATCTTCTTGGCAATGAAATTCTTACTGTTGTTCCCTTATCCAGTTCACTATCTATCTGCAAGTTACCATTATGTAATTTAATAATTTCATCTGTAACTGCAAGTCCGATTCCACTACCACGAACACTATTATTTGCTTTATAAAACTTTTCTCTGACTCTCGGCAAGTCATTTTTAGAAATTCCACAGCCGTTATCTGAGATAGTAATTATTACATTTTTGCTATCAGCTTTTAATGAAACCTTAACTGTTCCACCTTTTTTGTTATATTTAAAGCTATTATCTATAATATTAACGAATGACTGTTTCAGTCTGTTTTTATCACCATAAATTATTATAGCATTTTTAGGAATATCTGTTTCCAATGCTATGCTTTCTCTTTCAGAACGACTTCCAAAAACCTCAAGAACTTCCGAAAGTTCCTTAACAACATCCATCTGTGATGTTTTAAGAGTCAATTTTCCACTTTCCATACGAGAGAAATCCAATAGTTCCTCAACCATATCGGTAAGACGTTCTGACTCATTTACAATAACATCAAGGCCTTTGTTTAAAAGAACATCATCATTCTGTGTTTCCTTTATTGTTTCACCCCAACCTTTAATTGCTGTCAATGGTGTACGTAGCTCATGGGAAACTGTTGAAATAAACTCGTTCTTGATTCTTTCTGCCTCACCTATTTCAAATGCCATATTATTTATGGTTTCACACAACTGACCGATTTCATCATCGTATTTATGTTTTTCTATGGAAACATTAAAATCACCCTTGGCAATTCGTGAAGCTGTTTCATTAATCTTTCTTACGGGATTGATAATAGAATTTATAAAGAACACGCCCGAAGTAACAACAACAGATATAATCAAAATCATTATAATTGAAATTATTACCCAGATAATAGCAAGCTGACGGTCAATATCATCAAGTGAAATTATATACCTTATGGCACCTGAAATGGATTCTTCACCATCGGACAGAATATATGAAAGAGTCATTACCTTTTCCCCATTCTGCATTTTACCAATCCATTCAGCCTTACCGTCGGGAGCACTTTTTGCATATTCAAAGTCAGGATACACTTCGTTACTTACTGAAAAGCCTGTGGAGGAAACAACAACATCTCCGTTTTTATCAATAACCCAGACTTCCATAACATTCTTGTCCGTAAAATTATCAACAAAACGTTTTGCCATTCTGTTGAAGGTTTCATCATTGACAGGTGTTGCCGAATTAAAATATGACATTATAAGGGATGTTGCACGTGAATTCAATGTCATTCTTACGTTATTATAGTACTGATTTTTCAGCAGAATTCCTGCCATAACCCCAACAACAAGGATAACTGAAACTGTACTTGCTAAAACTGACACAACCCAACGTTTAACAATACTATTTTTCATTGAGTCACATCACCTACCTTAAAGAATTAAACAATCCACTTATATCCCATACCCCAGACAGTTGTAAGATGTTTGGGTTGTGATGGTTCTTCTTCAACTTTATTTCGTAATCGATGAATATTAACATCAACTACTTTTTCGTCACCAAAGTATGAGTCACCCCATACAAATTTTAAAATATCGCTTCTATCCAATGCAACATTGGGATTAGTGAAGAAATATTCGATAATCTGAAATTCCATTTGTGTTAAATCAATGTTTTCACCATTTTTTGTTAACGTATGGCTTCTTAAATCAAGAACAAACTCACCGAGAGCAATAATATTATCGCTATTCTTTTCAACGTCACTTTCCACTGTTAATGAAACACGTCTGTAAACAGCATCTATTCTTGCCATAAGCTCTGACGGAGAGAATGGTTTAGTAACATAGTCATCAGCACCAACCATAAGACCAGTAACTTTATCCATCTCCTGTGTTCTTGCCGTCAGCATAATAATTCCTATACGCTTACTCTTATCACGAATGTATTTACACACCTCGAGACCATCTACATACGGCATCATTATATCAAGAATAACAATATCGATTTTATCACTGTTTTCATCATATTTTTTTATTGCATCTTCACCATTTACAGCTTCAATAACTTCATAGCCATTACGTCGAAGATTAATTACCACAAAGTCTCTGATAGATGATTCATCTTCAGCAATGAGTACATACTTCATATGGTTTACTCCTAACTATATACACGGAAATTTTCTTTCAAATAATCTTCAAAATCACTTTTCAAATCAGCATTATTAAACTTATATCCATATACATAAGCACTGGTTTCTACAAGTTTATAATATCCAACATCATCATTCTGCCATTCGGGATTTGAAAAAGCACGTAATGAGAAAATCTCCTCATCAAATTCTCCATCATCTTTTAAATAATAGAATGTAAGTGTTGAGTTATTATAGTCATAGATTGCAGATATCATATTAATCCATGAATCATCTATAATCAACATATATTCATAAGAAGTGTTTACAACACATTTTTTATCTACTGAAATCTCCGAATTATTCAATTCATTCCATACAGTAAGGTTAAGGGAACTGCGCTCACTTGTTCCTTTTTCGATTCTCACAGCACCAGGGAAAAGTTCCAATGTTGGGATTTCAATTATATTATCACCATCAAAGTCCATAGAAAATAATCGTGTATCCCTTAATGTTCCCGGATTTTGTGACTGATTCATTTCATAAAGTGGTAATGACAATTCAAAATCATTATGTGAAACCTTAATGACTTCTGTTATAACTCCACGTTCACTAATTGCACCATCAATAAAAATGCGTGTAAACTCATTTTGATTTTCAATAACGAAATCTGTTGCAATATTATATACTTCCAATAATCCGGTTAATGCAACAGATAGTTCACGAGCAACAGAGTAATCCTTATTGAAACTTAAAATTCTTCCTGTTGTTTTTTTCTCCTGTCCTGAAAAACTTAAATTAACAAAGAGAAAATCGTCAGAACCGTCCTTATTAAAATCGGAAACATAAATATTTGAATAAGATTCTGTTTTCAATAAAGTGGTTGAAATACCATCAAAGCTATAAACTGATAAAACACGGTTACCTAAAACACCAAAATCAGTTGCACGGACAGATTCTATATTCTCATTAGATTTCCAACTTAGCAAAACTTCAGAAACACTATCTCCGTTTATATCAGCAAAATTAACCTCGTAAAAATCTTCGGTCTGTCCCTTAATTTTTGAAACAAAGTTCCATTCTTTGCCTACTTTTTTAAAAATACTGACACATGCCAAATTATCCTCAGACAAATCAGAGTAAAAAACGAAAGCTTCTTCTTGCCCGTCATTATTCATATCAAAAAACAAATATGAGGATGTGTACAAACCACTCAAAGGGTTTTTCATTACTATACCATCACTATTTGTAACAGACTGTTCAAAAGCCTGTTGAAGCAATCTGTTTTCACCACTAAGTTTTGGTGGACGCATCAAGCTCTCAAATGAGTTGATATTATAAATGGCAAACATAAGTGACAGACATACAGCAACAGCAAGTATAACAACTATAACTTTTTTCATTATCTGTCACCTCCGATTTCTTATAATATGAATCTATACAAAAGAAATGGTAACTGAACACTCACCTATCGACCAGCACTGTTTGTTATTAGGAACAACCACTCTACCATTCATCTTTATTCTATCTACCGTTTTTTCCTGTTCAGGTACCTCTACCATAATCTGAAAATCATTTCCTGACAACTCTGAAAGAACATTTTCAGGTCCTACAACTGTAATTGTTACCCCATCATATTCCACAGGCTTAACATCATAAGAATTGTCACTGTTCTTAATAACAATATTTGAATTCGGAACAATGAAGTTCATCGTTGTCATAGCAGATGCATCAATAGTAACTGAAAAAGAACTGACGTTACTGTCAAGGAATCCATATGATTTTGATTCTTCTGCCTTAATTTTATAAACATTCTTTTTATTAGTTATCTGTGAAAAATCAATTATATCTACAACATAGTATTTTGTTGTTTCAACCAAGTCAACAGGAACTGCAGCCTGAACTGATGAAGGATAAACACTATATGATATCGGATTATTTGTGTAGTACGCAGGAGCATTTTTAAATTCTACTGCAGTTGGTAATGTCACTATTTTCAACACAGGTAAAGTTATGGTAATATTGGTTTCATTAAGCTTTAATAATGATGAATCAACAGCAGTACCGTCTTTGGACAACAAAACAATGTCTGCATCTAACGTTGTGGTCTGTGTTAAAACCTCATCCACATCAATTTGGGCATTTATTGTTTCTATTTGACTAATAATTGTTGATGGTCCACTGATTGTAAGTCTATCTACTGACGGAACAGCCTCACCCAACTTATGTTTATCAGGTACAATGCTATCCAATGATGTATTAACATTTACTGTTATTGGCAATTCTAATTCCTGATAACGGTCAAAGAATACCTCAATTTCATTTTCAGAATATGAAGTAATTGTGAAATCCGAATTAGCTTCTTTCTCTTCAACATGGAGTTTTAACACCTTTTTTCCGCTACTATCTGCATTGTTTGTATTAGCAACAACAGTGAAATCATCGGCAGTCAATGACGAAACTATGTACTTCTTACCTGTTACAGTTATATCAATATAAAAATCGGACTGACCGAAAATCTGTAAACCTAATTTCTCAGGCACACTGTTTTCATATTTAATGGAAACAGGCACATTCGTTATTACTTTTTGAATCTCCGGACTTTGCTCAATAGCAACCCACATCCAGAGAATAAATGAAATTACAAAAGAAAAAACGAGAAGAAAACGTTTATTATACAGCAGAGAAGAAAAGGAAATATTCAATTTTCTTTTAGTATTATTGTTCATTTGATTTTCCTCTCTTTCTTATTATTCTTCTGTTTTCTCTGGTATTGTTTTTCAACAATTCCTTTGATAATATTTCACGTAAATCGCCATCGGAAATACCGCGATTAAGTCTTCCTCGTCTTGCAATGGAAATAGCACCTGTTTCCTCAGAAACTACTACAACAACAGCATCACTGTTTTCACTCATACCTATTGCGGCACGATGTCTTGTTCCAAGGTCACTACTGATTTCCTTATTACTTGTTAAAGGAAGTATGCATCCGGCAGCTACAACTCTGCCCGCTTTAATAATCACAGCACCATCATGCATTGGAGCTTTTGGGAAGAAAATGTTGCCAATCATTTCAGGGGTAACTATCGCATCAACCATAGTTCCTGTTTTTGAAATTTCACCAAGTTTTGTATCCTTTTCAAAAACAATCAATGTGCCGATTTTCTTATCGCTCATTTCGCCACAAGCCTTACAGACTGCGTTGATAGAATTCTTTATCTTTTCCTGTTCTTCCGTTTCATCACGATTTTTAAAATTAAGAATATTGATATTTGAAACTGAACTTCTACCTACACTTTCAAGTGCATGTCGGATTTCAGGAGAGAAAATAATTACAAGAATAATTAACAGGTTACCAAAGACAAGACTCAATATGTACTTACTTGTTTCCATATTGAAAAGTGAAACCAGAAAATATGCAGCAACGAGTAAAACAACACCTTTTGCCAACTGGATAGCTCTTGTATCTCTTATAAGCTTAATCGCACTATAAATTACAAATGCCACAAGTATAACATCAAGTAAGTCCCCAAATGTAAAGGACAGTATTGCACGTTTTATCTGCTCAAAAAACTCGCTAAAATTCTGAAACATTTTTCTTTCACTCACTTTTAAAAAAAATACAATATATTGTAAATATCCGTTGGTTAAAAGACAAACTCCCACAGATATACATATTCACAATATATTGTATCACAAGTATTTTCATTTTGCAATTTCAATTAATGAATTAATTGTAAAATCTATTTGAATTTTTTTGGTGAAAATTGACGGAGAAATCCTCACAACACCTGATTTCTCTGTATTTAGTCTTCTATGTGCCAATGGAGCACACTGTAAACCTCCCCTTACGCATATATCTTGCTCTGATAGCAATTCTACAACTTTGTCACTTGCAATGTTTTTTATATTCAATGCAAGTATCGGAACATATGATTTTCTACAATCAAATAAATCCGTATAGAGAGTAAATTTTTTATTGAATTTAAGATTATTGTACAAATAATTTATCAACTGCATTTCATGGTTGTATATATTATCAACACCTTTTTTCTCAACAAAATCCAAAGCAGAAGATAACCCTAGAATGCCTACTATATTTGGTGTACCGCTTTCAAACTTATCAGGAAGAAAATCAGGTTGTAAAAAGCTCATCGAATTACTTCCCGTACCACCTTCAATAATAGACATCAGTTCCATATCATCATTAATAACAAGTAAACCAACACCACTTGGACCATACAATCCTTTATGACCTGCACAACACAAAATATCAATATTATCTTTCTTCAAGTCTATTTTTTGAACTCCTGCAATCTGTGCTGCATCAAGAATGAATTTTAATTTGTATCGGTGTGCTAATTTGCCAAGCATCCTATATGGTGTAATCAGTCCGAAAACATTTGAAGCTCCAGTGCAAATAATAGCAACTGTATTTTTATTTATACACTTTTCAAAGTTTAGCAATGTCTTATAAACATCAGTTTCAATCTTTGCAATACTATAATCGCAAATTCCTTGCATTTTTAATGTTTCCAAAGGTCGTAAAACAGCGTTGTGTTCTAAATCAGATATAATAAAATGACTTCCTTTTTTAGCCAACCCTTTAATTGCCATATTTATTGCTGTTGTGCAGTTATATGTGAAGATAACATTATCACTGGATTTTGCATTAAAAAATCTTGCAACCTTTTTTCTACACTCAAACACTTTTTCAGTTGTTTCAATCGCCATTTTATAACTGCTTCTGCCATAATTACCATAATTCAGTAAGGCATAGTTAACAGCATCTACTACACTTTTCGGTTTTGGAAACGACGTTGCGCTATTATCAAGATAAATCATAAATAATCATATCCAACAACTTTAATTCCATTGATTTTCATTATATTTAAATACTTATTTACATCACCAAAAATAACAATATAATATCCACATCCTTCGTTTTTTCCCGGATTTACATTTTTTCTAATTGTAACTCGTCCTCCATTTTTCTCAATAATTTCTTTAGCATTTAAGGCGTGAGTTACAGAAGCAAACTTTATTCTTACTCTTTTCATAAAAACACCTCAGATTATTCTATGAAAAAGTAATTTAGTTTGATAAAAAAAGCCCGTCAAAAGACGGGCAATATAATCATATAAATTTAATCTTCGTTTCTTCAACAAGGCAGATGCAATGAGCTGAGATCCCTTCTTTTGCACCAGTGAAACCGAGTTTTTCTTCTGTAGTTGCCTTGACTGATACATAATCAACACTAACACCAAGAGCTACTGCGATATTCTCTCTCATTCGGTCAATGTATGGTGCAAGCTTTGGTGCCTGAGCAATTACTGTTGCATCAATGTTATTTACTTTAAATCCCTTGAGTTTTGTTAACTCAACTACTTTTTTCAAAAGCTCAAGACTGTCTGCATCCTTGAAGGTTGCATCAGTATCAGGGAAGTGTTTTCCGATATCACCCAAAGCACATGCTCCGAGAAGAGAATCCGAAATTGCATGTAACAACACATCAGCGTCCGAGTGACCTAAAAGACCAATTCCATTATTCTCAATTTCAACTCCACCGAGAATAAGTTTTCTACCCTCAACTAGTTTATGAACATCATATCCGTGACCAATTCTCAGCATAATCATACTCCTCTTCTTCTAAGATAATTCTCAGCAAGTTCAACATCTTCAGGTGTTGTGATTTTTATATTTTCATAATCACCGTCAACAAATTTTACTGTTTTGCCATACGCCTCGACAAGCATACAATCATCAGTAAAGTTTTTACTGTTTTCAACTGTTTTGACTGCATCAAGATAAAGGGATTTATCAAAAATCTGTGGTGTCTGAATAAATCGAAGATAATTTCTGTCCGGTGTTGCGACAATGTCGTTATTATCATTTACTTGTTTTACGGTGTCTTTCACTTTTACACCAGTTGCCGCAGCACCGCACTCATAAGCTTGGTTAAGAGTATCTAAAACAACCTTTTCGGTAACAAGTGGTCTTGCACCATCATGAATTGCCACAAAATCAGCATCTTCAGATACAGAAGAAACACCATTGAGCACACTTAACTGACGGGTTTCTCCACCTTTTACAATTTTGGATACTTTTTTAACTCCATATTTTGCAACAAGGGATTTAACATCTTCAATATCACTTTCACGGGTAACAACAACAATTTCATCAATAGAATCCATATTGTCAAATACCAACAAAGTATGAACCAGTACAGGAATTCCGTTAATTTCAAGAAACTGTTTGTTGACGCCACCCATTCTTGTAGAGTTACCTGCCGAAACAACTACGGCAGAAACAAATCTATTTTCTTTTTCCGTAATTTTCGACACAATAACAACTCCTTATTATATCAATGCTTCAACTGCAGCAATTTTTGCACAGAGGCAGAATACTTCCATTGCTTTTCTCAAATCCTCAACTGGTGGGAATGATGGAGCAATTCTGATATTCTTATCTTCAGGGTCAATACCATAAGGATATGTTGCACCAACTGTTGTAAGAACAAGGCCTGCTGCTTTGCAGAGCTCACCAATTCTCTTTGCACTGCTACCAACTGTGTTATAGCTGATGAAATAGCCACCCTTTACTTTTACCCATTCACCAATGCCTAAAGGTGCAATTTCCTTTTCAAGCATATCAAGTACAAGGTTGAATTTAGGCGCCATAATTGCAGCATGCTTATCCATATGAGCTTTAACACCGTCAGCGTTTTTAAAGAATTTAACATGACGAAGCTGATTGAGTTTATCATAGCTGATTGTCTGGAAATTAAGTCTTTTCTTGATTTCAGCAATATTATTATCAGATGCTGCTATAGCTGAAACACCTGCACCAGGGAATGAAATCTTTGATGTGGATGTGAATTCAATGAAATTATCCTCTGTTCCGAATTCTTTGCATGCTTCAAAAATGTTCATAAGAACATCAGGTGTATCTGTCAATTCGTGAATGATATAAGCATTGTCCCAGATTACTCTGAAATCCTTTGCAGCAGGTTTTAAAGCTGCAAGTGCCTTAACT
Source organism: uncultured Clostridia bacterium (assembly GCA_937899735.1). Classification (GTDB taxonomy): domain Bacteria; phylum Bacillota; class Clostridia; order Oscillospirales; family Acutalibacteraceae; genus Fimenecus. The sequence continues at coordinate 52,674 of CALBQZ010000164.1, forward strand.
CTTTCATCACTATATGTTACACCGTTAGGGTTTGAATACTTAGGAACACAGAACATACCCTTTACCATTGGGTCTTTAACGAGTTCTTTGATTTTTTCAACATCAGGACCGAATTCATCCATTTCAACTGAAATCATTTCAACACCGAAGAATTCAGTAATTGCGAAATGTCTGTCGTAACCTGGTGTATTACAAATAAACTTAACATTACCCTGTTTACTCCAAGGTTCACATCCTGCAACACCTAAGAACATACACTGGTTAAGATAGTCGTACATAAGATTAAGGCTTGATGTACCACCAACGATAATATTTTTAGTATCAACCTCAAGAATATCTGCGAAAAGTTTTTTACACTCAGGCATACCATCAAGAACACCGTAGTTTCTGCAATCAAAACCATTTTCTGCTTTGCAATCTTCAACAGTTGACATAACCTTAAGCATATCCATAGTTAAGTCTAACTGGGCTGCACTTGGCTTACCGCGAGACATATCAAGTGAAAGTCCACGTGATTTTACTTCTTCATATTCTTTTTCAAGTTCACTTTTGAGAGATAAAAGTTCTTCTCTGTTCATTTCGTTATACAACATAGGATATCCTCCAAAATAAATTTCGATATATTATATATTATTAATTTAAATTTTGCAAGTGTTATATCAAATAATTGCATTTATATTTATTGTTTTAGTGTTTTGTCTTAAAATTTGAGTTATTATTACAGTTTGAAATTCATTTTTGGCAAACATAACACTCAATGAAGATTTTAATTGAAAACCATCTTGAATTATGCTAAAATACATTGATAATGTTTAAGGAGTGTTTATATGTATATTCTTAAATTAAACCCTGTTTTTAAAAATTATTTATGGGGTGGCACAAAACTTCGTGATGAATATGGTTTTAAATCAAATCTTGACAAACTTGCCGAAGGTTGGATGCTTTCATGCCACAAAGACGGTGAAAACACTGTTTTGAATGGTGAATATGAGGGAAAAACTTTAACAGAAATTATAAAATCTAATCCAGAATCTCTTGGTGAAAATGGAAATAAGTTTGAGTATTTCCCTATACTTATCAAGCTTATTGACGCAAAGAATGATTTATCTGTACAGGTGCATCCTGATAATGAATATGCTATGAGAGTTGAAAATGAATACGGAAAAACTGAATGCTGGTATATTCTTGACTGTGATGAAGATGCTGAATTGATTTATGGTTTTAACAGAACAATCAGCAGTGACGAATTCAAAGAAAGAATTGCTGACAATACTTTCCTTGAAACAGTTAATAAGGTAAAGGTAAAAAAAGGTGATTTATTCTTTATCGAGGCAGGAACTCTTCATGCTATCGGCAAGGGAATTTTACTTGCTGAAATTCAGCAGAATTCAAATACTACTTACCGTGTTTATGACTATGGCAGATTAGGCGCTGACGGAAAGCCACGTGAATTACACGTTGAAAAAGCTATTGACGTTACAAACTGCACACCTCCAACACGTTCAACAAATCCTGAGGGTGAATTGGTTTCAGGTAATGGCTACAATTCTCAGTTGCTTACCAAATGTGATTTATTCAACGTTGAAAAGGTTTCTGTTACAGATTCTTATACATCAAATGCTGACGAAAAATCTTTCGTTTCTGTTTTAGTAACAGACGGTAAAGGCAAGATTGATGAAATTGAAATAAACAAAGGAGATAGTCTGTTCATTCCTGCAAATTATGGTGAATTCACTATTACAGGCAATGCAGAACTTATTATTACAAGGGTATAATGAAAAACAGAACATTTACAGGTACAAAAGTGGCCTGCTACACAGGTTATATCGTTCAGGGTATTGTAAATAATATTGCTCCCCTGCTTTTTGTTATATTCAGCGATAAATTTGATATAACTCTCGACAAACTTGCTCTTTTAATCACAATAAATTTTACAACTCAGCTTATTGTTGATACTTTATCCATAAAATTTGCAGATATGATTGGATATAAAATACTTTCAGTTGTATCACAGGGAATTGCTTTTGTGGGACTTGCTTGTCTTGGCATTCTTCCGAATATTATGGAAAATGCATATCTTGGAATTATTATCTCAATAGTATTATCTGCAATCGGAAGTGGAATTACTGAGGTTATAATCAGTCCTATTGTTGAATCAATTCCAGGTGAAAAGAAAACCGCTGAAATGAGTCTTTTACACTCCTTCTACTGTTGGGGTCAGGTTACCGTTGTGCTATTGACAACAATAATGATTAAAATATTTGGAAATGACTTGTGGTATATCGCACCAATAGTATGGTCGATTATCCCACTTATCAATACAATAAACTTTATCGGCGTACCAATTCAACCCAACCTTACAAAAGAGGAAAAAACACCATTTCTTAAATTGTTATTTTCAAAGCAATTTATTCTCTGCATCTTAATTATGATTTGTTCTGGTGCTTCCGAAATCGGAATGTCACAATGGTCATCATACTTTGCTGAAACAGGACTTAAGGTTAGCAAAATTACCGGTGATTTATTAGGCCCTTGCCTTTTTGCTGTACTTATGGGTACGGGAAGAATGATTTTCGGCTTTGTAGGCGAGAAGATTAATCTTAAAACTGCTCTGTATTTTTCAGCAGGATTATGTTCATTATGTTACCTTGGAACGTCCTTTATTGATAACGCCGTACTTTCTTTGCTTCTCTGTGCATTAACCGGAATTACTGTCAGCATAATGTGGCCTGCAACACTTAGCCTTGCAGCAAAGCTATTCCCTAAAGGTGGAGGCTCAATGTACAGCATTCTTGCACTTTCAGGTGATACGGGATGTACTCTGGGACCTTGGTTTATCAGTTTTATGTCAATTCAATATTCACAGAATCTCAATAGTGGCGATGCTTTAAAAACAGGAATCGGTTTTGGTGCATTGTTCCCTGCATTGATGATTATTGCCATATCTCTGCTTCGACTAAAAAATTCTATTGACAAAAAAAGTGACAATGCTATAATAAATTCATAAAATATATTGAACGTCTTCAGGGCGGAGTGAAATTCTCCACCGGTGGTTAAAGTCCACGAGCATTTGCTGAATGGGTGCAATTCCCATACCGACGGTATAGTCCGGATGAAAGAAGATAAAATGCATTATTGTATTTTACGCCTGCAGATATTTTGCAGGCGTTTTTTCTTGAAGATAGTCACAAAATAAAAAGGACTGATATTTATGGAAAAACAAAACAAAAAATCAATTACCAAGCTCAGTGTTATTGCTATGCTTTCTGCTGTGAGTTTTGCACTATTCTTACTTGAATTCCCCGTTATTCCCTCACTTGGACATTTAAAGCTTGATTTCAGTGACATACCTGCACTTGTTGGTGGAATAATATACGGTCCTTTCGCTGCAGTTGTTATTGAATTCATCAAAAACTTAATCGAAATGCTCGTTAAGGGTGTTGGCACACAGATGGGATTTGGCAACCTTATGAATTTCATTGTTGGTTGTGCTTATGTTGTACCTTTTACTGCCTGCTACAGAAAATTCGCAACTAAAAATAAAACAATCAAGGCAATTTTAATAGGCTCTGTTTTGGGTTTAGTTTCTATTCTCATATTCGGATTTGTTGCAAACTACTTTATTGCGCCCCTTTTCTTTAAATACTTTTTGGGGATTAACTTAACCTCCGAAGGATTATGGGCAGCAGTCTGGGGTGCAACTGCAATCAATGCAATTAAGGGCATTATGCTTTCAATTTTCAGTTTCCCTGTAATCAAAGTTGTTAACGACAGATTAAAAAAATATATAAAATCATAAAATAGTTATATTTATACTATTGACACAATTGCAAACCACTGATATACTATTTTATAAATTAAATATTATTCCTTATGCAGAGTGGTGGAGGGTCTGGCCCTATGAAACCCGGCAACCTGCTTATTGCAAGGTGCTAATTCCTGCGGATTTTCCGAGATATAAGGTTGTTTTTAAAAGCACCCTTATTATGGGTGCTTATCTTTTTGGAGGAGAAAAAATATGGCAAAATTCTTATTTACATCTGAATCAGTTACAGAAGGTCATCCTGATAAAATCTGTGACAAAATTTCTGATTCTATTCTTGACGCAATGCTTGCACAGGACCCAATGTCACGTGTTGCTTGTGAAACAACAGTAACAACAGGACAAGTTCTTGTTATGGGTGAAATCACATCAAAGGCTCAGGTTAATATTCCTGAAATCGTTAGAAACACAATTCTTGAAATCGGTTATGATGATAGTGCAAAGGGCTTTGACGGAAATACTTGTGCAGTTCTCGTGGCACTCGACAAGCAGTCATCTGACATTGCTCTTGGTGTTGACAATTCAATGGAAATCAAAGAAGGTAATAATGATTTCTATAACCTTAATGGTGCTGGTGACCAAGGTATGATGTTCGGTTTTGCTTGTGACGAAACACCTGAACTTATGCCAATGCCAATTTCCCTTGCTAACAAGCTTGCTGTTCAGCTCACAAAGGTCAGAAAAGACGGTACTCTCCCTTATCTTCGTGCTGACGGTAAAACTCAGGTTACTGTTGAATATGACGATGACAGAAATCCGGTGAGAATCGACGCAATCGTTGTTTCATCACAGCACAGTGCTGATGTTGAACTTGAACAGATTCGTGAAGATATCAAGAAGAATGTTATTAAACCAATCGTTCCTGCAAATCTTATTGACGAAAACACAAAGATTTTTGTTAACCCAACAGGTCGTTTTGTAATTGGTGGTCCTATGGGCGACTCAGGTCTTACAGGTCGTAAGATTATCGTTGATACATACGGTGGATATTCTCGTCACGGTGGAGGTGCTTTTTCAGGTAAGGACCCAACAAAGGTTGACCGTTCAGCTGCTTATGCTGCAAGATATGTTGCTAAGAATATTGTGGCTGCAGGTCTTGCTAAGAAATGTGAAATTCAGTTAGCTTATGCTATCGGTGTTGCAAAACCTGTTTCAGTTATGGTTGATACATTCGGCACAGGTGTTCTCAAGGATTCAGACCTCGGTGACATTGTTAACGAAGTATTTGACCTTCGTCCTGCTGCAATTATTGATAATCTCAAACTCCGTAATCCTATCTACAAACAACTTGCTGCATACGGTCATGTTGGAAGAACAGATTGCGATGTTATGTGGGAAAAGACAGACAAAGTTGAAATTTTAAAAGAAAAAGCAAAAATTAACTAATTTTAATTTTTGAATAAAGCATTTAAAAAAACTCATAATAACAATGCACATAAAATGATGCTTTTATTAAGGAGTGAATGTAATGCTTGACAGAATTTCTTTGATTCTTGTTGTAATCGGTGCTATTAACTGGGGTGCAATCGGTCTCTTTCAATTTGATATTGTTGCCTGGCTCTTTGGCGGTCAGGATGCAATAATCAGCAGAATTGTGTATACACTTGTTGCTCTTGCAGGTATTTGGTGCTTGTCACTTTTATTCCGTCGCAACGAGATGCTTGCAACAAATGACGAAATGTAAAAATTAAAGTAAACTCTTCTATTTTGAAGAGTTTATTTTTTTGTTGATTTTTAGTTTTCTTGTATAGTGTGACCATTCAGTACAATTAGATAAATAAAAAATACCGAGAAGTTAGATTGCTTCTCGGTTATTTTTCTGCTTTTAAGTTCTCTACAATTTCCTTTGTAGGTGTTACATAAATTGTGTTATATGTGTTATATATTACCTTACCCGGCTTTGCACCAGTAGGTTTTTTCACATTTTTAATGAGAGTATAGTCAACAGGAACTGTGGAAGAATCCTTTGCTTTACTGTGATATGCAGCAATACAAGCAGCCTCAAAAATCGCAGTTTCTGTGATTTCTTTTTTATCGGCAATAATTACAGTGTGTGAACCTGCGTGTTTTTGAACATGTAGCCACATATCATAATTCATAGCAGTTTTTAATGTTAAAATATCGTTCTGGACATTATTTCTGCCCACAAGGATTTTAAACCCGTCACTTGACGTAAACTCCATTGGTGGCAATGGCTTTTCTTTTTTCTGCTTATTTCCCTTTTTTCGTTTAAGGTATCCACCCTGCTCCAACTCTTCACGGATTTCGGCAATTTCACGTTCAGTTTCTGCTCGTGTGAGATTATCAATTACAGTATCAAGGTAAACAAGCTCCTGCTCACCATCTTCAATAAGAGTATGGAGTAATCTTTCTGCATTAACCGCTTTTTTGTACTCCTTGAAATACCTTTGAGCATTCTGTAATGGACTTAAAGCAGGATTTGCAGGAATTTCAATAATATTGTTATTGTCATAGTAATTTTCAAGCTTATAAACAGATGCCTTTTCAGTCAGACGATATTGATTTGCTGTAATGAGTTCAGCATAAATGCGGATTTGCTCACGATTTTCACTTTTCTGGAGTTCAAGCCTTCTGTTATTGATTTTTCTTGATGTTCTTTCGATTGCACTATTAAGAAGTTTAAACAAATCAGAGGCTTTACGCTTGATTCTGTTCAATTTATCCTTTTCAAAATAAAAATCATCAAGCAATTCCGATATAGAATCATATTCTTTCTTATTTAAGGCATTGCCATATTGACGAATATTTGAAAAAGAAAAATCAAATGGTAAGCCGTCAGCAGACTCAATTACAAAGAATTTATTGTTATTAATAATCTCTGTTTTAATTACATTGATTTCGTTTTCTAATCTTTCCTTTTCAATTTCCGATAACAAACCAACCTGTTTATCACCAAAAATTGTTCTGTACGCAATTTCCCTGCCAACAATTGGAGAAAAGCCTTCAACACATTCTAAAACTGCCTTTGAAAGCATCTTTTCAGGATGTGAAAGAATTTTTTGTGTAATTAGCTGTACATCATCATTGATAACATCACATTTTTCCTGTAATGGTGGTAATTCGTATTTAAGTCCAGGTAAGATTTCCCTGACAGATGATTTTTCTTCATCCACTCTTTTTACTGCGTCAATGATTTTATAATCGACATCGCAAAGAATAATGTTACTCCGTTGTCCCATTATTTCGCAGATTAAATAGTACTTTGTTTTGTCACCGATTTCCGTTGTACCATCGAATTCAAAAATAAGAATTCTGTCATTTTTAATCTGTTTAATATCAGTAAGTGTTGCACCACAAAGTCGTTTGCGTAAAAGCATACAAATCATCGGTGGGACTTTTGGATTTTCAAGATTATAACGGCTTAAATGTACACGAGGACTCTGTCCGTCACAGGAGAGATACAATCTGTATCCACCATTTCGGGTACGCAGAATAAACACCAACTCATTTCGTGAGGGCTGGTGTATTTTTTCGATTTTCGAGCCTAGAATATAGTTTTTAAGCTCATTTTTTACAAGTCCTAATGTAATTCCGTCAAGTGCCATAAAACCTCTTAAATTGCCATTATCGGCGAATTCTGTTTTGCCAAAATGCAATTCACATTAAATTCTCTTTTTATTTTTTCCGCAAGTGGCATAATTGATATATTTTCAGTTTCAAAATGACCTGCAGCAACTAACAACATACCCATTTCATTTGCATCAAGAAAAGCATGGTGGGAAGCATCACCTGTTAATAATGCATCACAATCAAACTCTTTTGCCATATCAAGATAATCACATCCCGAGCCGCTGCAAACAGCTATATTTCTGATTTTCTTATTTATTTTATTATATCTGACAGTACAATCAAGTGTCCTTTTAACTGTGTTTATAAAAGCATCAACAGACACAGGACTATCATATTTTCCTATATTAAGACAGGTGTCATCAATTTTAATATAACTATTCAAGCCAATAGTGTTGCAGAGAATATCATTAACCCCACCAACAGCCTTATCATAGTTTGTATGAGCACAAATAATGCTGATTCCATTATTTATCAATTTGTAAATAATACTGTCGTTCAAAACATTTGAAACAGGCTTAAAAATTACAGGATGGTGAGTAACAACAAGGTCAGCACCATATTCAATAGCTTGTTCAACTATATCAGTTGTAGCATCCAATGCAAACAATATACTGGTAACTTCATTATTTTCATTGCCAACAAGAAGACCTGAATTATCCCACTCTTCCTGACTTTCAAAAGGAGCAATACTGTTAATAAAATTATAAATATCCTTTACTGTTGCCATTGTTTCAACTCCCCTACTAATTTTTCAAGCTCTGCACATTCCTTGTCTGCATTTTTAAGTGCAACAAGTTTTTTATTATATTTATTATAGATTTTTGCAAGGTATTTTTTTGATAGATTGTCGTTGTTATATGGTAATTTTCCAACAATCAAATCAAGGTCAGTATATGCTGTCGGACCATTATAGAAATAGACACTCAAAATTATGTATAATTTGTCACCATCTTCTGCAACAACTTCCTTGTCGATAACAAAGCCATTATCAAAGAGTGTTTTACGAAGCTCCTCAATATGTGTCATTGGTTGAAGAATCAAGTGTACATCCTCATTTTTAAGCCATTGTGTTCTTTCAATGAACAGTGAAATCAGTAATCCACCCATACCTGCAACGGCAATTTCTTCGACTTCGTTTTCTTTAAAGCTATCAAGACCATCCGAAAGACGAAGCTCAATTTGCTCTGTGAAACCGTATGAAACCACAGCATCTTTTGCATTTTCAAGAGGTCCGACTCTTAAATCAGCAGCAACAGCCTTTTTAGTTATTCCTTTTTCGACAAGATAAACCGGAAGGTATGCATGGTCTGTTCCGACATCAGCAAAAATCTTATTTTCTCTGACCAAGTTCGCAATAGCCATAAGACGACTGTCAAGCTTCATACTACTCACCTCTTTTGAACAAAATCCCCCTACTGAACATAGGGGGAATGTTTTTTAATTATTTGTTTGCGTTTTCTTTAAGAAATTCATTGATACCTTCAACAAACTCGTCAGGGTCAACACCGTGTACCATACAAGCCTGTTCAACTGTTTCACCTCTTGCTGATGGACAGCCAAGGCAATGCATTCCAAGATTCAAAAAGAATGGAACAGTTTCTCTTGCATTATCAAGAATTTCTCCGATATTCATATCTTTTGTTACCTGAAACATCTTTTATTCTCCTTTAACAACTGATACAGCAACTTTCTTGTCATTTACATTAAACTCACTTGTGTAATCTGCATTCATATCTTCATTGATAAGAACAGCGTCAGCAAGAAGTTCACCTGCAATATAAGCAAGCTTTTCATTAAGTGCATTTACAACGAACTCATCATCAACTGCGATTGCAACCTTGATTCTCTGTTCAACCTGATAACCTGCATCCTTACGAGCAACCTGGCACTGACGGATAATATCACGAACAACGCCTTCTTTAAGGAGTTCATCAGTAAGAACGATGTCAAGAGCAACAACGCCGCCCTCAGCGAATTCAGCAGAAACAACACCAGCCTTTGTCTTTGTCTGTACTGCAAAGATTGATGAATCGAATTTTTCGTCCCAACCCGGAACTTCAACTTCACCACCGGCAACAACAGCTGCTGTAAGAGCACTCATTTCGTCTGCTGAAAGTCCTTCAAGAGTCTGCTTCATCTTGTTTACATTCTGCTTGAGAACTGCACCTGCAACCTTAAAGTTAACTGCAAGGAACTGGTCTTCAAGAACATTGATATCATCAATATATTCAACAGTCTTGATGTTAAGTTCATCAAGAATATTCTTCTCAAAAGTCTTGATTTTATCAGCTTTATCCTTATCACAGCAAATGAAGATTTTTGAAAGTGGCTGACGAACTTTAATCTGCTGTTCGTTACGAAGTCTCATTGCTGTAGCAATTACTTCACGAACAAGAGCAGTCTGTTCAATAACGCCATCATCTTCAACACCTTCAAGAACAGTTGGCCAGTCGCTGAGATGTACTGACTCAGCAACAGATGAATCACACTTCTTAATAAGATTCTGCCAGATGTGTTCTGTCATAAATGGTGTGATTGGAGCTATTGTCTGAACACAAACCTTAAGAGCATTAAAGAGTGTCCAGTAAGCAACCATCTTATCCTGCTGGTCTTCTGTCTTCCAGAAACGACGACGGTTTGTTCTGATATACCAGTTAGAAATATCATCAACAAACAATTCAAATTCTTTGATAAGTGCAGCAGATTTATAATCATCCATAGCTGCAGTTGCTTTATTAATATACTCGTTTGTTCTTACAACAAGCCATTTATCAATTGGAGTTAATTTTGAGAAATCAACTTTATACTCAGCAAAGTTTGGTTTGTCAAGCTGTGCATAGGTATCAAAGAATGTATAAATATTCCAGAAACCAAGCATCTTTCTTCTTGCTTCGTCACCAAGGTTATAACCAAAACGAACGTCGTTTGTAGTTGGTGCACTTGCATAGAGATAACGAACAGTATCAGCACCGATTTTTTCAGCAGCTTCATCAAACTTAATCATAAAGCCTGTTTTTGAGAACTT